>JBEKAW010000242.1:0-3832 GCA_050015715.1 Candidatus Krumholzibacteriaceae bacterium | reverse complement strand
CTCATTGGCATGAGCGGCTGTCTCCAGGGGGGCGTGGCGCGTCTCCTCCGCGCTGGCAAATGGGACGAGGCGCGCGAACTGGCCATGCGGCTCTCCTCCATACTCGGTCCCGATTGTTTCTACCTCGAGATACAGAACCACGGGATTCCCGAAGAGCTCGATCTCATTCCGAAGATCACGACGCTCGCGAAAGAGACCGGTCTTCCGCTCGTCGCCACGAACGACTGCCATTTTCTCAAAGCCGAGGATCACGGCGCCCACGACGTTCTCCTCTGCCTCCAGACGGGCAAGGACCTCGAGGATCCCGCGCGCGTGCTCCGCTCGAACCCCGAAACGTACCTGAAGAGCCCCGAGCAGATGGCGGCCCTCTTTCCGGACCATCCGCGGGCGCTCGAGATGACCCTCGAGATCGCGGGCGCATGCGATTTCCGGCTCCCCGAGGGAGAAACGCGCCTGCCGCGGTTTCCGCTGCCGCCGGGCTTCGGGAGCGCGAAGGAGTATCTGGGCCATCTCGTCATGGAAAGCCTCCCGAAACGCATCAGCGCCGTCGACGACCGGGTCATGGAACGGGTGCGCTACGAGCTCGACGTGATCTCGCGCATGAGCTTCGAGAGCTATTTTCTCGTCGTCTGGGATATCGTGAACGCGGCGCGCGCGCGCGGCATTCCCGTCGGCCCCGGGAGGGGTTCCGGGGCGGGAAGCCTCGTGTGCTACGCCCTCGGCATCACCGCGATCAATCCGATCGAGAACGGCCTCCTCTTCGAGCGGCTCCTCAACCCGGAGCGCGTCTCGATGCCCGACATCGACGTCGATTTCAGCGACGAAAGGCGGCAGGAGGTGATCGAGTACGTCGTCTCGAAGTACGGCAAGGACAACGTCTGCCAGATCATCACGTTCGGGCGCATGGCGGCCCGCGCCGTCGTGCGGGACGTCGGACGCGTGCTCAAGATGCCGTACGAAGACGTCGACAAGCTCGCGAAGATGATTCCCCCGCAGGTCGGCACGACGCTCTCGAAGGCGCTCCAGACGGTCCCGGAGCTCGACGCGCTCTACCGGGAAAACGCAGGCGTCAAGCGGCTCATCGAGCTGTCGTTCTCCCTCGAGGGGCTCGCGCGGCACGCATCGACGCACGCGGCGGGCATCGTGATCACCCCGACGAGCCTCACGGACCACGTGCCGCTCTTCCGGTCGAACAAGGGTGAGGTGACGACGCAGTACGAGATGAAGATCCTCGAGGACCTCGGCATTCTCAAGATCGACATTCTCGGGCTCAAGACGCTGTCGCAGATCAAGAACACGATCGATCTCGTCGAGTTGCACGAAGGGAGGCGCATCGAGCCGGACGCGATCCCCTTCGACGACAAGGCGACCTTCGAGCTTCTCCAGAAGGGGCAGACGGTCGGCATCTTCCAGCTCGAGAGCGCCGGCATGCGCGACCTCCTGAGACGCATCGCCCCGACGAAATTCGAGGACGTCACCGCCATCAACGCGCTCTACCGGCCGGGGCCGCTCGGGAGCGACATGGTCGCGGACTTCATCGAGTGCAAGCACGGCCGGAAGAAGATCGCGTACGAGGACCCGCGCCTCGAACCGATCCTCGCGGAAACGTACGGCGTCATTCTCTACCAGGAGCAGGTTATGAAGATCGCGAGCGAGCTCGCGGGCTTCACCCTCGGCCAGGCCGATATCCTGCGGCGCGCGATGGGGAAGAAGAAGAAAGACGTCATGGAGAAACAGCGCGAGCGCTTCATCGCCGGCGCCGTCGAGCGCGCGCTCACGAAGAAGAAGGCGGCGAAGATATTCGACCTCATCAACTACTTCTCCGGATACGGATTCAACAAATCGCACTCCGCCGCGTATTCCGTCCTATCGATGCAGACGGCGTACCTCAAGGCGCATCATCCGGCGGCCTTCATGGCGGCTTCGATGACGTGCGACATGGCCGACACCGACCGGCTCATGGTGCTCCTCGACGAGTGCCGGAGCCTCGGGCTCGTCGTCCGTCCTCCCGACATCAACGCCGGCGGCGTCGGTTTCGGGCTCTCGGGCGGGGAGATCACCTACGGGCTGGCCGCCCTCAAGAACGTCGGCGTTCAGGCGATCCAGTCGATCGTCGACGCGCGCGCGGGAGGCCCGTTCAGCGACCTCTTCGACTTCTGCGAGCGCTCCGATCTGCGTCTCGTGAATCGCCGGGTCATCGAGAGTCTCATCCAGAGCGGCGCGACGGACACGCTCCCGGGAACGCGGGCGCAGAAGATGGCCACTCTCGAACGGATCCTCGCGCGGGCGCAGCGGCGGCAGGGGGCACGGGAGCGCGGGCAGGGCTTTCTCGGTTTCTTCGAGGGCGGCACGTCGAGCGAGACGCTTCCCCTCGACGACGTGCCCGACTGGGAGGATTCGGTGCGCCTCCACCGGGAGAAGGAGTCCCTGGGGTTCTATTTCACGGGGCACCCGCTCGACCGCTACGTGGAGATGCTCGGTGCGCTCGTTACCGTCGACAGCCTCGCTCTGAGCGGCAAGCGGGAGCGCGACGCGGTCGTCGCCGCCGCGCTCGTGAGCGATATGCGCGTGATCGTCGATCGAAAGGGAAATACGATGGCCTTCGTCACGGTCGAGGATCTGCACGGTTCGTTCGAAATCATCGTCTTCTCGGATTGCTACCAGAAGCGGCGGAAGAAGCTCCAGCAGGACGAGCTCATCGTCGTCGCGGGGAAGGTGTCGCTGAAGGAGCGGGGGGACGCGAAGATCATCGCCGACGAGATCTACACGATCGAGGAGGCGGTCCAGATGCTCACGCGTAAGGTGCACCTGACGATTCGCCCGGAGGCCTTCGGCGAGCCGGAGCTCGAACGCCTCAAGGAAACGCTCGGGCGCTTCCCCGGCGAGCGCGAGGTCATTTTTCACATCAGGGAGAACGGGCGCGAGCGCGGCGCCGTGCGCGCGCGCGTCGGGAGGGTCTCCCCGGGGGTCGAGCTCCTTCAGGAACTGCACGGAATTTCGGGGGTGGAGCATGTCGAAGTCTCGTACTAGGTCGCTCTGCATCGTTCTCGTCGCGGTCGCAGCATTTTCGCTCGCCGGCTCCGCGCGGGCGCAGATTCTCGAAGACATCCGTCTGGTCACGAGCCCCACGGCATCCATTCTCCCCCACGGGGGGTACCTGTTCGAAGGGAGCATCGGGCCCGAGAGCAGCATCCTCGTCGCGCTCAAGGTCGGATTCTTCGACCGGCTCATGCTCGGCGCCTCGTACGGTTACCAGGAGTTCATCGGCCGCGGGGACGAGCAGGCGAACGACCGTCCCGGCTTCGAGGCGCGCGTGCGCGTCATCGAGGAGACCGAGGCCGGGCCGGCGCTCGCTCTCGGCGTCGATACCCAGGGGGAGGACGCATACATCGAGAGCGCGGAGCGCTACGAGCGGAAATCGAAGGGGCTCTATGCGGTCGTCAGCAAGAACTACCGGCTCGTGGGCGATCTCTCGATCGACGGCGGGATCAACTACTCGTTCGAGAACAGGGACGAGGGGGGGATGAACGCCTTCGGGGGCTTCAGCCTCGAGCTCATCAAGGGCTTCAGCGTTCTCCTCGATTACAACCCGGCCCTCGACGATAACGACGCGAGCGTCGCGACGCACCTCACGCGCGGGAAGGGATACCTCGATACCGGCGTGCGGTTCGATTACCGGGACAATCTGAGGTTCAAGGTCTTCTTCAAGGATCTCCTCGGCAACTACATCCCCCAATCGGGGGTCGACCGGTCGATCGAGGTGTTCTATATCAACTCGTTCTGAGAGGTCTGCGATTTGGGCTTGACCCTATTCCCTTTTATCATATATAAT
>JBEKAW010000241.1:0-3851 GCA_050015715.1 Candidatus Krumholzibacteriaceae bacterium | reverse complement strand
CGTGCTCCACGCGGGGCACGGGGAATTTCCCCGCGCGATCTTCGCTCCGGGCGACGTCGAACAGTGCTTCGATCTCGCGCGGCGCGCCTTCTTCCTCGCCGAGGCGTGGCAGGGCCCCGTTTTCATTCTCACCGACCAGTTCCTCGCCGACAGCTACCGCGCGGTCGAGCGGTTCGACGTCGCGGGGCTCGACTGGGTGAAGCCGGGGGCCGATCCCGAATCGATCCGGGAGCCGTACCGGCGGCATGCGATAACGGCCGACGGCGTGAGCCCGCGGCTCCTGCCGGGCGCGAGCGCCCATCTCGTCGTGACCGACAGCGACGAGCACACCGAGGACGGGCATCTCACGGAGGATCTCGGCGTCCGGAAGCTCATGGTCGACAAGAGGCTCAGGAAGCTCGACGGCCTGCGGCGGGAGGTCGTCGCGCCCGAATACGAGGGAACGAAGAGCCCCGAGCTGCTCCTCGTTTCATGGGGATCGACCCGCGGCTCGGTGCGGGAAGCCGCCGCGATGATCAGGGCGAACGGCGTCGACGTCGCCACGCTCCACTTCAGCCAGGTGTGGCCGCTCGTGGGCGGACAATTCATCGCCCGGCTCAAGGCCGCGGGGAGCGTCGTCTGCGTCGAAGGGAACGCGTTCGGCCAGCTCGCGCGTCTCATCCGCCGCGAAACGGGATTCGAAATCGAGGAACGCGTCTCGCGCTACGACGGGCTGCCGATCACGCCCGACTATATTCTGCGCGAGCTGAGCATGTGAGGGTGCGCCGATGGCGTCGATCGAAGACTATGGAACATACGAAACCGCCTGGTGCCCGGGCTGCGGCAACTTCCCGCTCCTCGAGGGTGTGAAGAAGGGGCTCGTCATGGCGGGGCTGGCCCCTCGCGACGTGCTCTTTGTGAGCGGCATCGGGCAGGCGGCGAAGGCTCCCCACTACCTCAACGCGAATCTCTTCAACGGCCTTCACGGCCGATCGCTCCCCGTCGCCACCGGCGCGAAGCTCGCGAGTCCCCGCCTCGTGGTGATCGTCGAGAGCGGCGACGGCTGCTGCTACGGCGAGGGAGGAAACCACTTCCTCGCCGCCATCCGGCGCAACATCGACGTCACGATGATCGTTCACGACAACCAGATCTACGGGCTCACGAAGGGGCAGGCGAGTCCCACCTCCCAGGAGGGGCTCGCGACGAAGGCGCAGCCCGGGGGCGTCATCCTCGAGCGCTTCAATCCGGTCGCCGTCGCGGTCGCGATGGAGGCCGGATTCGTCGCGCGGAGCTTCACGGGATACGTGGATCACCTCGCCGAGATGATCCGCCGCGGCATCGCGCACCGCGGGCTCGCGATCATCGACGTGCTGCAGCCCTGTGTCTCGTTCAACAAGGTGAACACGTTCGCATGGTACAAGAAACGCTGCTACGAGCTGGATGCCTCCTATGACCCGGCCGACCGCGAGGCGGCGATGAAGACCGCGATGGAATGGGGGGACAGGATTCCCATCGGCGTGATCCACGAGAATGACCGGCCGCCGTTCGAGAGCCTCATTCCGGTCCTTTCGAAAGGGGCGCTCGCGGGGCGAGCGGTCGACCGCGATGAGCTCGCCGCGCAGATGGACCGCATCGGCGGGGCGGGGAGCGGCGACTGACGCGGGCCTCAGCCGGCGCCCGCGCCGCGGACCGCGCGGCCGCCTCGCATTTCCAGAATCCGGAATATAACGAGAGCGACGGTGACGGCGACGAGGCTGCCCCCCGACAGCACGATCGTCGCGTTCCTGTCCGGCAGCGGATAGCGCGCGACGAGCCAGTGGAAGCTCGAGAGAAAGCCCGCGGCGAGAACGAGGGCGATCATGAGCCGGTTCGGCCATATGCAGTCCTGCAGGATGAGGCCGATGAGCGGATAGAAGACGAGGGAGGCAGGATTGAGGAGGCGCTCGTTGTTGGCGCCGAAAAGAGTCGTGCCCGCCGCGAGGGCGAAGAACAGGAGCAAGGCGAGGCGTCCCCTGAAGAACGCGCGCGTCCGCCCGAGAAATATGAGCGGCACGAGCGTGAGCGGGACGAACGGGTTGATGAGAACGTGGTACATTCGCTCGAGGGACGTCATCTTGGTCCAGTTGGTCGAGAGGGCCTGCAGCATCGTATCCCCGCCTGACGGGTGAATGAGGAGCCGGAGCGCGGCGAAGACCGCGACGCCCGGCGCGATCGCCGCGAGGAATGTGCCCCCGTCGCGTCCGAGCGTCCTCCGTTCCACGAGATACAGGAGGCCGACGGGAATCATGAAGAGCGCCGTCTCTCTCGTCGCGACGCCGAGGCAGAGCGCGGAGGCGAAGACGAGCCATCGCGATTCGAACAGGGACACGAACATGACGATAAAGAGGACGTTCGCGAGCACGTCGTTGACGTGGAAGTAGTTCCAGGACGTGAAGCCGAAGAAATGCTTGTTGAAGACGTACAGAACGGTCGCGAGGCACGCGAACGCCGGACGCAGACCGAACCGCTGCAGAAACCGGTACATCAGATAGACGAACAGAACGGAGAGCGCGAGATCGACGGCGAGGAACGCGCGCTCGCCCGGTCCGGGGAGGAGCCCGACGAGGTACGGACCGAGGAGGCGGTACGCGAACGGCCTCGGGATACCCGGATCGAGGTGTGGCGCCGCGGAGGCCATGGCGAGATACCTGTGGGAGTCCCATTCCTTGAACGCTTCATTCGTGACGTCGATATGGCCGTAGAGGAAGATCATGACGGCGACGACGGCCGCAAGGACGAGGAGGCACGTTCCGTGCGCGCTCTTGAGCGTGGCGTGGTTCATAATCCGGCGAATTGTCCATTCAACGCCTCGTTTGTGCAAGAGCATTTTCCGCGTTCCTCGCGTTCTATGCGCCCCGGCGCGGAAGTCCGGGCTTGCCCGGCCCGCGCGCGTATGGTATAAGGAGGAGGCGTCGTCGCACCGATCCCGATAGAGAGAGAATGAACCGCGTGACAAGGAGTTCTGCCATGCTTTCGTTTCGCAACGTTTCGGGTCCCGCACTTGTCTTCCTGCTGACGATCGCCGTCGCGATTCCCGCGAGCCAGGCGAAGGACGTCCCCGACGGCTGCACGACGATCGCCGTGGGCCGCCTCGCCACGGTCGACGGCTCCGTCATGACGTCGCACACGTGCGACGGGCACGACGGGCGCACGTGGCTGCGCGTTGTGCCGCACATGAAGCACCCGCCGGGCTCGATGAACCGCATCTATCTCAAGACCGATCTCATGGTCGCCTACGGGGATACGACCGGCCTCGTGTACACGGGCTCGATCCCGGAAGTGCCGGAGACGTACGGCTATCTCTATTCGATCTACCCGTGCATCAACGAGCATCAGCTCGCGATCGGCGAGTCGACGTTCGACGGCAAGGAAGTCATGCGGAGCGACAAGGGGATGTTCAATCTCTACGAGCTCACGCGTCTCATGGCGGAGCGCTGCAAGACGGCGCGGGAGGCGATCGCGCTCGCCGACGAGCTCCTCGCGAAGTACGGGTACAACGACGCGGGCGAATGTCTCTCGATCGCCGACACGAAAGAGGTCTGGATGTTCGAGGTCGTCGGTCCGGGGCAGGGGAAGGTGGGGGCGGTCTGGGCGGCCGAGCGCGTGCCGGACGACGAGATCACGATCAACGGCAACAGCGCCCGTATCCGCGAGATCGATCTCAAGGACAAGGATCATTTTCTCGCCTCGAAGAACGTGTTCGCGACGGCGACGGAGATGGGGCTCTGGGATCCCAAGGGCGGAAAGCCGTTCGAGTTCTGCTACGCGTACGGCGATCGAAACTCGATGTGGGCGCGCCGCCGCGAATGGCGCGTCTTCGATCTCGTCGCGCC
>JBEKAW010000240.1:0-3852 GCA_050015715.1 Candidatus Krumholzibacteriaceae bacterium | reverse complement strand
GCCCATGCGGTAGGTGCCGGCGCTGTGCCACGCCATACGGATGAACAAAGGTCCGTAGTGGCCGAAGTCCGCCGGCCACCAGTCCTGCGACTTCGTCATCAGTTCACGGAGGTCCTTCTTCAGGGCCGGAAGGTCGAGACTTCTGAACTCTTGAGCGTAGTTGAAACCCTCGCCCATCGGATTGGACTTGGAGGAATGCTGGTGCAGGATATCGAGCCTCAACTGGTTCGGCCACCAGTCCCGATTCGTCGTGCCGGCGCCGCCGGTCGCCGGCTTCTTCTTCTCGCTCATGTCTTGCTCCTCCTTTTGCCTCGCGGCTCGTTGGGGTTCTCACTTTTCGATCCCGCGATTTGTTGCTTCGCACAACGACGGCAGACGCCCCGCACCTCGACGCGCGTGGTATGGATGCTGCCGAGGGCTGCAACCGACTTCGGGATGCGAAGCGCGTCCAAAGCGGCGCTCTCGAAGTCGCGGGCCAGCCCGCAGCGCACGCAGAAGAAGTGATGGTGTCGCGCCAGGTTGGCGTCGAAGCGGACGCTCTCGCGCCTCGGCCCCAGCGTCGAGACGAGCCCGAGGTCGCTCAGCAGCCAGAGCGTCCGGTACACGGTATCCAGAGAGATCGTGGGCATCCGGGCCTCGAGCGCCTTCAGCACCGCCTCGGCGCTCGGGTGGTCCAGGCTCGCGGCGACCTCGCGGAAGATCTCGAGCCGCTGGTGGGTAAGTTTGATTCCGGCCTTTCTGGCGGCCTCCTTGAAGTGCTCGATCCTGCGCTCGAGCTCGCTCTTGTCTACTTTCACACAGACTCCTATCTGCGTGTGATCCGCAGATAGGAATATACTGACAACTAGCTCGCCTGTCAATGGTGAGGTCTCGAGCAGAGCCATGGGCGGCCCAGGTCCTTGTGAGGTGATAGGAAAGGGAGTACAATCAGCTTCGGCCGCTCGAGCGAAGCAAATCGTGAATCGGACGAAGTAACAATTGAGGTGATCCATGAAAAGTCGGTTGTCGTGGTTGAGTTGTCTCCTTCTCGTTCCCCTTGCGGTTCTTGTTGCGAGCAACGTCTCCGACGCCCAGACGAGATCGGCGAAGTACACGATCGTCATTCATGGCGGCGCTGGAACCATCAGCGAGACGATGCCGGATTCGGTGAAAGAGAGGTACTCTTCCTCGCTCAGAAAAGCTCTCCTGATCGGGAAGGACATTCTGACCAACGGCGGCACGAGTCTCGATGCCGTCGAGAAAGTTCTGAGGTACTTCGAAGAAGACCCGAAGTTCAACGCCGGAATCGGCGCGGTTTACACGTCCGCCGGCACTCACGAGTTGGATGCTTCGATAATGGACGGACGTGACCTGTCCTGCGGCGCCGTCGCGGGCGTGGAGCATATCGCGCACCCGATTTCACTCGCGAGGTTGGTGATGGAAAAGTCACCGCACGTGCTCCTCGCTTACCCCGGAGCCGAGGAATTCGCGAAGAAGATGGGCATCGAGCTCGTCCCGAACAGCTACTTCGATACTCCGCTGCGCAAGCAGCAGCTGGAAGAGTACCTGAAGAAGGTGCAGGAAGGGACTCACGGCACGTGCGGCTGCGTCGCCCTCGATGAATATGGAAACCTCGCGGCCGGGACCTCGACAGGCGGCATGACGGGGAAGATGCCGGGGAGAATCGGAGATTCGCCTCTGATCGGCGATGGGACGTATGCCGATAACAGGACCTGCGCCGTTTCCGGCACCGGCTGGGGCGAGAAGTTCATCAAACACGCGGTGGCCTTCAATACGTGCGCGTTAATGGCATACAAAGGAATGTCCCTCAAGGATGCCGTCCACGAAGTCATTTACAATACTTTGCAGGCGAACGATGGCGGGGTGATCGCAGTCGACAAGGAGGGGAACTTCGCCATGGAGTTCAACACGAGCGGGATGTTCAGGGGCGTAGCGACGTCCGACGGAACCTTTGAAGTGAAGATATGGAAGTAAGATATATCGTTGGAGTCTGACGAGGCTCTATTCCGCTCCTTGTTTCGCGACTCCGATCTTCAGCAACCACTCGGACACTTTGTTTTGCGCGGTCTTCACGTCCCGTCCCCTGATGGCGGCGCCATCCAGCACGGTCGATTTTGGGCAGAGTCTCGAGATGTCCGCCGCGCTTCGTCCCAGACCGCTTCCTTCGTGCGTGCAGAACGGCGCAATGGTCTTCCCCGAGAAATCGTATTCCGACAAGAAGGTTCTGATCGGAGCGGGAACCGTGCTCCACCAAACAGGGTAGCCTATGAAAACAAAATCGTATTGCTTTATATTCTCTATCTTCGTCTTCAATGCCGGCTTGCAGCCGGAATCCAGCTCTTGCCTCGCTTGCTCCACGGTCGCGTCGTAATCACGAGGATACGGCTTCACCGCCTGAATCTCAAAGATGTCGCCGCCTACGCTCTTGTGAATTCGATTGGCAATTTCACGTGTGTTGCCGCTGTGGGAGAAATAGGCCACCAGGATCTTCTTTGTCGCACGAGCTTGCATGCTGTACCTCCCTCGCCTTTCGTCGCCGCTCAGCGACCGGTCATTTTCTCCAGCTTCTCGGGGTACCGGGCCCCTTGCACCTTGATCTTGGACGCGGCTCTGTCGATCTCACGCAGATCGGCGGGCGTGAGCTCGACGGCGGTTGCTCCGATATTCTCGTCCAGGCGCTCCAGCTTCCGGGTGCCCGGGATTGGGACAATCCACGGCTTCTGGGCCAGCAGCCATGCGAGCGCGATCTGAGCGGGTGTCGCCTTTTTCCGCGCTGCGACCTTGGCAAGCAGATCGACCAGGGCCTGATTCGCCTTACGAGCCTCCGGCGCGAAGCGGGGGAGGGTGTTGCGGAAGTCCGTGCTGTGAAACGTCGTGCTCGTATCGATCTTCCCGGTGAGGAATCCCCTGCCGAGAGGGCTGTAGGGAACGAAGCCGATCCCGAGCTCCTCGAGGGTCGGCAGCACTTCGGCTTCAGGGCCTCTGGTCCACAGCGAGTATTCGCTTTGGAGCGCCGTCACCGGCTGGACGGCGTGCGCGCGGCGAATCGTCTTGGCTTCTGCCTCGGAGAGCCCGAAGTGCTTGACCTTGCCGGCTTGAATCAACTCCTTCACCGCTCCGGCGACGTCTTCGATCGGTACGTCGGGGTCGACGCGGTGCTGATAGAAGAGATCGATGGTCTCGACCTTGAGCCGCTTGAGCGAGCCTTCGGCGACCTGCTTGATATGCTCTGGACGGCTGTCCAGTCCGACCCACTGCGGCCCGCCGTTTGGATCGAGCTTGAACCCGAACTTGGTCGCAATCACCACCTGATCGCGCAGGGGAGCGAGCGCCTCGCCTACGAGCTCCTCGTTCGCGAACGGGCCGTAGACTTCAGCAGTGTCGAAGAATGTGACACCGCGTTCCACCGCTGCCCGCAGAAGGGAAATCATCTCCTTTTTGTCCGCGGCCGGACCGTAGGAGAAGCTCATTCCCATGCAGCCGAGCCCGAGAGCCGACACCTCCAGGCCGCCTTTTCCCAACGTACGTTTTTGCATTGTCCTCTCCTTCCACTTTTACGGTCCTGCGCCGAACCGCTCTAACCGGTACACCAGCTCGGGGCTCCATTCCCCGCCGTCCGCGAGCGGTGGCCGCACACTGCAATATAGCAGCCCCCGCGAAGAAATAGTTGCCCAAAGTTACGAGTCTCTGACCTTGTCCTCTCGGTGAACAGATGGTCCCGGTCTCGGCCGTCAACCATATCATTTGCTATTGCCCCTTTCTTGAGCTACCATATTGGTAGATGGAAAATTGGCTATGACAGTATCAAATCGAAAGGGCATGAAAATGAAACTCTTAATCGGCATAGTATGT
>JBEKAW010000239.1:0-3879 GCA_050015715.1 Candidatus Krumholzibacteriaceae bacterium | reverse complement strand
GCCGAGATCTGCATCGTCTCGGGGAAATTCACGACGATATAGATCATGACCTGCTTGTCCTTGGGTCCGAGCTTCACCGTGCGCTTGGCGCCCTGCTCGTCGAAGAAGACGCCGAAGCCCACCTCCTGGTTGATGTACGAGAGCGTCGTGTCCTTCTTCGTCGAATCCGCGGGAGCGCCCGTCTCCTTTTTCACCTTCTTGGAGCATGAGAAGAGGAGAACGAGGCTCATGATCACGATCGCGACGAACCCTGCGCGCTGATGCATACGCATCGAACAACCTCCCCTGTAAACGTGTCCCGTGCAACCGCCGTTCGAAACGGCCGAATATCGTATAATATGAGCAATCGCCCAATATTACAAAGGATTTCGACAACATTCCGGTTGACCGGCGGCGGCGCATGGGCTAGAATCCTCTCTATTCTATATTCTATTCGCGAGCGGTCCTCGAGCGTGCGCACAAACCGGCGACGAACCTCCCGAGGAGGTATCTCCCTTGAAAGCCAGAAAAGACAAATTCGAGCTTCTCGCCAAGACGCGCGAGCAGGCGCTTCTCGGCGGCGGCGTCGAGCGCATTCAAAAGATCCATGAGTCGGGGCGCCTCACGGCGCGCGAGCGGATCCACATGCTCTTCGACGAAGGCACCTTCCAGGAGCTCGGCGTGTTCGTCACGCACCGCTCGACGTGGCCCGGCATGGAAGAGAACAGAACGGTCGGCGACGGCGTCGTCTGCGGGCACGGACTCATCAACGGACGCAACGTCTTCGCGTTCGCCCAGGACTTCACCGTTTTCGGCGGCTCCCTCAGCGAGGCGAACGCCGGCAAGATCACCCGCCTCCTCGACATGGCGATGGAGAACGGGGCGCCGGTGGTCGGCCTCTGCGACAGCGGCGGCGCGCGCATCCAGGAAGGCGTCGCGAGCCTTGGCGGATACGCCGACATATTTCTGCGGAACACGCTCGCCTCGGGGGTCATACCCCAGATCTCGGCGATCATGGGCCCCTGCGCGGGGGGCGCCGTCTATTCCCCCGCGATCACGGACTTCATACTCATGGTCAAGGACACGAGCCACATGTTCATCACGGGCCCGAACGTCATCAAGAAGGTGACTCACGAGGACGTGACCTTCGAGGAGCTCGGGGGAGCGCTCACGCACAACAGCAAGAGCGGCGTCGCGCACTTCGTCGCGGACAACGACGAGGGCTGCCTCGCGATGATCAAGGAGCTCCTCTCCTATCTTCCGCAGAACAACCTCGAGGATCCTCCGTACATCGCCCCCAACGACGATCCGGGGCGCAAGGAGCCGAAGCTCGCCGAGATAATCCCGGACGATGCCCGTCAGCCCTACGACGTCAAGGAGATCATCGACCTCATCGTCGACGACAAAGGGTTCTTCGAGGTTCAGTCGCTGTGGGCGAAGAACATCGTCGTCGGGTTCGCCCGCCTCAACGGGCACGTCGTGGGAGTCGTCGCAAATCAGCCGCTCCACATGGCCGGCGTGCTCGATATAGACTCCGCGATCAAGGGAGCCCGCTTCGTGCGTTTCTGCGACGCGTTCAACGTGCCGCTCATCACCTTCGAGGACGTCCCGGGGTTCCTGCCGGGGACGCACCAGGAATGGGGCGGCATCATCCGCCACGGCGCGAAGCTCATCTTCGCCTACTGCGAAGCGACGGTGCCGAAGATCACCGTCATCACGCGGAAGGCCTACGGGGGCGCGTACTGCGTCATGTCGAGCAAGCACATCAGGGGCGACTACAACATCGCCTGGCCGACGGCCGAGATAGCCGTCATGGGCGCCGACGGCGCCGTCAACATTCTCTACCGCAAGGAAATCTCGTCCGCGGAAGATCCCGAAGCGGAGCTCCAGCGATACATCGACATGTACGTCGAATCGTTCGCGAACCCGTACATCGCGGCGTCTTTCGGGTACCTCGACGACGTCATAAGCCCCGAGAACACGAGACCGATGATCATCCACTCCCTGGAGAACCTTCTCAACAAGAGACAGCAGCTCCCGCCGAAGAAGCACGGGAACATCCCGCTCTAGAGGTGGCGCATGGCGGCAGCGGAAAAGAAAAGGGATCTCAAATCGGGTCTCGCGAGCTGGGAAGAAAAGGTATACCGGCCGTTCAGCGCGAAGGGGGGCGAGCGAAGAGACGCCTTTGCGACGACCTCCGGAATCGAGATCAGACCGCTCTACACGCCGCTCGATATCAGCGAGTCCGACTACCTCGAGAGCATCGGTTTCCCCGGGACGTATCCCTTTACGAGGGGCGTCTACCCCACCATGTTCAGGGGAAAATTCTGGACGATGCGCCAGTACGCGGGCTTCGGCTCCGCGGAGGAGACGAACAGGCGTTTCCGGTACCTTCTCGAGAAGGGACAGACCGGTCTCTCGATCGCCTTCGATCTTCCCACGCAGATGGGCTACGACTCGGATCATAAGATGGCGGAGGGAGAGGTCGGAAGAGTCGGCGTGGCAATAGATTCCATCGACGACTTCAGAATGCTTATGAAGGATATCCCCCTGGAGAGGGTGAGCACGTCGATGACGATCAACGCCACGGCGGCCATACTGCTGGCCATGTGCGTGGCGCTGGCGCACGAGACGGGCGTGCCGCTCGCGAAGCTCTCGGGGACGATCCAGAACGACATCCTCAAGGAATACTACGCGCGGGGGACGTACATCTATCCCCCCGCCCCATCGATGCGCATCGTCACGGATATCTTCGCGTGGTGCCATGAGAACACGCCCGCCTGGAACACGATCAGCATCAGCGGCTACCACATCCGCGAGGCCGGCTCGACGGCCGTTCAGGAGGTCGCATTCACGCTGTCGGACGCCATCTCGTACGTGGAGGCGGCGATCGCGGCGGGGCTTCCGGTCGACGACTTCGCGCCGCGCCTGTCGTTCTTCTTCGGCGTCCACAACAACCTCTTCGAGGAGGTCGCGAAGTTCCGGGCGGCGCGCCGCCTCTGGGCGAGAATTCTGAAAGACCGTTTCGGGTCCCGCTCGGAGCGCTCCATGCTCCTGCGCTTCCACTCGCAGACGGCCGGCTGCACGCTGACGGCCCAGCAGATAGAGAACAACGTGGTCCGCGTGACGCTTCAGGCGCTCGCCGCCGTCCTCGGCGGCACGCAGTCCCTTCACACGAACTCGAAGGACGAGGCGCTCAACCTCCCGTCCGAAGAGGCCGCCCTCACCGCGCTCCGGACGCAGCAGGTCATCGCGGAGGAATCGGGCGCATGCGACAGCATCGACCCGCTCGGGGGCTCCTACTTCGTCGAGAAGCTGACGGACGAGATGGAGGCGGGCGCGGTCGATCTCATGAAACGGATCGACGACATGGGCGGGATGATCAAGGCGATCGAGGCGCGCTTCCCCCAGCATGAGATCGAGCGAAGCGCCTACCAGTATCAGAAAGCGGTCGAAAGCGGGCTCATCGGCGTGGTCGGCGTCAACCGGCACACCGACGCGAGCGCGACGCGCAGCGGCTCCTTCAGGATCGATCCGGGGGTCGCCGGCCGGCAGACGGAACGGCTCGCGCGCTTCAAGGCCGCGCGGGACGCCGCCGCCGTGCGGCGCCTGCTCGCCGCTCTGGAGGACGCAGCCCGCGGAGAGACGAACCTCATGCCTGTCATCATCGAGGCCGTCAAGGGAGGCTCGACGCTCGGCGAGATTTCGAGCTCTCTCGAGAATGTCTTCGGCCGCTACAACCCGGCGCTGAGCCCCTAGAGGAGCGCCGCGCAACGTTCCCCGCACCGTTCAAGACGAGGAGGTCCGCATGCATCACCGGCTCGGCGCCGTCAACCACATCCGAATCGCGGTCGAGACCATCGAGGAAGCGAAGAAGATATTCTCCGACGCCCTCGGCCT
>JBEKAW010000238.1:0-3880 GCA_050015715.1 Candidatus Krumholzibacteriaceae bacterium | reverse complement strand
ATCTCGTCGCGCCGTCGCTGAAGCTCGATCCGAATCAGGAAAACTACCCCTTCTCGGTGAAGCCCGAAAAGAAGCTCACGGTCGAGGATCTCATGAAGATATTCGCCGACACGTACGAGGGCACCGATTACGACATGACGAAGTTCATGCTCGTGAAGGGGGACGACGGAAAATACGTCAAGAGCCCCTACGCGAACCCGTTCATGAACTACGATCAGATGCCGCTGTGGAAGATCAACGGCGCCCTCGGCGAATTGGGGGAGCGCACGATCGCCCGCTACTACTGCATCTACCACTTCATCTCGCAGTCGAGGAGCTGGCTGCCCGATCCGATCGGAGGAGTCGCCTGGTTCGCCTGGGACAATCCCGCGATGAATTGCCACGCGCCGCTCTACTGCGGGATCACGGACGTGCCGGCTTCCTGGAAGTTCGGCGGTCCGAAGGGACGGCCGCACTACAGCTTGGAGAGCGCCTGGTGGGCGTTCAACCGCGCGAGCACGATAGCCGCGCACCGCTGGGGCGATATGAGGAACGACGTCTACGCGGTGCGGGACCCCTTCCAGCAGCAGGCCTTCGACGACCAGAAGCGGATCGACGACGAGGCGTTGAAGCTCTACGGGGACAATCCGCAGAAGGCGATCGACTATCTGACCAAGTACAGCTTCGATTTCTGCACGAAGATCACGGAGGCCTACTGGAAGCTGGGCGACGATCTCTGGACCAAATACGACGAGAAGTTCTGATATTCCAAGAGAGTTGCGCGGTACCAGGATGAAACGGGGCCGGTCGGCTCGTCGACCGGCCCCCGCTTTTTGGATAGCGCGCACGGCGGCTTTTGGATTGACAGAACACCGCATTTTGGCGTATAATGTAGAGCGCAATCCGTAAATCTCAACGGCCGCCACAACCCGGAGGGGGGCAACATGAAGCTTCTGAAAATGCTTTTCGTTCTGTCAGTGGCGCTGCTCGTGACCTCGTCCGCTTTCGCGACGTGCACGCACAAGCCGAAAGACGGCGTCTATACGACGAGCGGCGGGACCCTTTTCGCAGGGCGCGCCTCCGAGGCGTACTGCAGCGGTGTCGGGCCCGGGGTGCCCGGCAACACGCAGAATGCGATGTCGTGGGACGGCGCGACGCTCGCCGGCCAGTGGCATATATGGGGCATGGCGATCGATCCGACCGGCGCGGTTGAAACCGGCCGCTTTTTCGACGCGCACGGCAACGGCTGGATCGATTACGTGACGAATTACACCGGCGGCCAGTTCTGGCTGAGCGGCGGCGGCGCCTGGGGGGACGGTCTCGGGGATTTCGGCGGAACGATAACCTACTACAACATCGGCGCCAAGGTCAGCTACGTCGGCTGGCAGCCCGTCGGCGTCACTTCCAGCATCTCCATGAGGGGCGCGTTCTGGAACTGCAACTACTGCTTCATCGATTACGGCATTTCGAACGCGATTCTCGTCTGGCGCACCGGCTACACCTCGCCGATGCCGGTGAACTACCCGCCGTTCCTGTGCAGCGCGAGCGCGGGGGAGCTCTATGATGTATGCGACGCCACGATCAGCATATTCTGCGACGTGACCGCGACGCATCCGAGCACGTGGGGACAGATCAAGAACTCATACCGCTAGGCGGCGTTTGAGCCATCAGCAGCGAAAGATACGGGCCGGCCGGAAAACCAGCCGGCCCGTGCTTTGTCCGGGGCGCGCCGGATGCTGCTGCGGGCATGCTCACTCGTTGACAAACCTGGGGGTTTTGCCTTATCATTATCAGAATGCGTCGAGCACAACCCTTCCTGGTTCTTCTCATCTTCGCCCTTCTGGCAAGTATTCTCATTATGCTGACTACGAAGTCACGAGGGGAGCTGGGGCGTCGCTTCGATCCCAGAGCTTTCCCATTCCTGCTAAAAGACGTCAGCAGTATAGTGCGAAGCACCCCGAAATTGCCCTTCTTCGTCGCCGACGTCGATCATGACGGGAACGATGATCTTCTCATAGACGAGTCCACCCGGCTTCTCTGGTACCGGCTCCATGGAAACGAGATAGCTCTCGTGGAGAGGGGCGCTTACGAGCGCCTCGGCAGCACGCGCATGGTGACGGACGTCAACGGCGACGGGCGTCCAGAGTTCTTCGTTTTCATGAATACGCCCGAGGGCTCGATGTTGTCCTGTCACGACTGGTTCTCGCCGAAGGGGCCATCGGCATCAGTCTATACGATCGGTCCGCTGATTCCACTTTTGGTGCCTGGGTTGAACCCCTTGAAAAGGATCAATTTTCTCGGGAGCTTCAACCCTGGAAGGGGCGCTCACCCGGAGATCTTCATCGGCCTCAATCCAAAGAGACAGGAAGGCGGCCCGCGCAGTCTCCTCGCGTACGACGGGCGGATGGGTCAGAAACTGTGGACCTTCGAGTTCGGGCCCTACAGCCAAGACTTGGAATGTGGCGACTTCGGCGCGAACGGTCCGCGCGTCCTGCTCTCGACCATTGCCGTGGCCAACGGAATCTCGTCTAACGGGACGACTGACAGCCTTTCCTATGTCTTCTGTCTTGATGCGCGCACAGGCGGTCTCCTGTGGGAAAAACCAGTGGCGGGGTTTGGCGGGCGGAGCAGCATTGCGCTCGCGGACATCAACGGCGACGGCCAGAACGAGATTCTGGTCGCGCGGTCTGCGGGGGATCGCGATTCCGTTCTCCTCAAAGACATTCCCCAATGGACCGTGGCGGCCCTGAGCCTCGAAGGAGCGGTTCTCCATGCCGTGCCGTTGCAGATCCGTGTGACGTCAACAATCTGTGCCGTCAATCTCGACGGCGATCCGTTTCCAGAGATACTCGTCCAGGGAAGCGACGGGCGGCTCGTTATCCTCAACCATGATTTCACTATCAGGAAGGTCATCCCCCCTTTCAGTAGCTCAAACCGTTTGAATGCTGCGATTTTCGGAGTATGGGATCTCAACGACGATGGGAAGCCGGAGATCATCTGCCGGTTAGACAGCATGCTCGTCGTGCGGGATCGCGAGGGAACCCCGATCGCCGAGAGCGCCTTCACACCTCTCGTCGAAGCGCAGCTTGCCCGGTACGACGGAAGGAACCATATCGTCGCCGCGAGCGGCGACGCGATCCATGTCATGACCTTGGAACGGACGCCCCTGGCAGTGCGGCTTCGAGCGCGGTACCAGCCTTCGGTGGCTGCAGTCGCCGTGATCATCACTCTCCTCGCGTGCGCGGCGGCGCTGTTCGTCTTGCGGCGCCGGGGGGTCGACCAAATGGCAATCGATGAGGCTCGGGATGACCTGCTCACCGCCATGTCGGCGTTCGGGCACGGAGGTTCATCGCTCAAGGTCATCGACCGCCTGCGGCTCCATTTGAAGAACTGGGAACGGATCCGGTCAGACGGCGCGGGGCGCGAGGAGCTTTTCGCGACGCTGCACGATACGTTCGTCGAGACGGTCGTGCCGGAGCTCAAGCACATCGTTATGCTCGCCCGCAAGGCCCGCGTTCCGGAAGAGATCTGGGGCGCGATCATGGCGCGCTCGGGCTCCGCGGGCAAGGCGATGCAGTCGATTCTGACCTCCGGTCCCGAGGGGCCGGCAGCCGGCCGGGAAGAGCACATCGCGAGCGCGCTCGCCGCCCTCGGCGACGTCGATGAATCGATCGCCGGCGTCCGTTCGCATCTGCGCTCAGTGTTTCGGACTCCCGTCGCGGAGGCGCTCGAGCGCGGGGTTGCGCGATTCCGCTATGATCATGGCGTGATAGTGATCTCCCTCGCGCTCGCGAGCGACGTCACCGCGGCCGACGGCGTCTTCATCTCGCCGGTCGCCTTCGACAAGATACTCGAATCGCTTCTCTCCAACGCGGCGCGGGCAACCGAGGGGACGGCGGCT
>JBEKAW010000237.1:0-3887 GCA_050015715.1 Candidatus Krumholzibacteriaceae bacterium | reverse complement strand
CGAACGCCATGAGGGTCGCCGGCATGACCGCCATTGGTATAATTAATGCGAACATATGACCCAGGCTGAGGGAAAAGAACTCGAGGACGGTGAAAAAACCGACCCCTTTTCCGACCAGATTGTCGAGGGCGTTGATGATGAACTCCATCACGAAAACGAACGTGATGATCGCGAGACTGAAGAGATAGGGGCCGATGTGGTTCGAGAGAATATAACGGTCGAGCGTTCGAATTTTCATGGGCTTAAGCGCCTTTCACCGGCCATGCTAGAGCAAGAATAATGCCCCGCGCGGGTATCCCGGCGCCCCCCATGCGGGTGACCGTCGCGGCGCTTGAGAAAATAGGGTCCGCGCCTCCCATCCCCGCTCTGTCCGTTCCCTGCAAGACGGTTCGGGGAAGGGTAGACGTGTATGTTTTTTAGGACAGTGGACGCCATCATTGTCTCTTATCCGGGACACTGAAGCGCACTGTCATGCGCGCCGCCGAAGCCCGGATACCGATTGTGGAACATGGATAATGTAACATATATTTATTTCGGTGCTACAGCCTTTTCTCTCTCGGGGCGCTCATCGCGGCATTCAAACCAACACCGTGCAGGTGGATGAACGTGTTTGCATCAAGAAGCGCCTCGAAACCGGAAACCCAGCGCCCTGTCTCGCGAGGATTCCTCTGCGCCGCGCTTATCCTTTCAGCGCTCCTTCCCGCCGCGCTTCGCGCGCAAACGCTCGAGGTCGATCTTCTCCGCATGTCCGACATGCTGAGCACTCGATACTACATCGCGGAGAAGGGGGAAGTTCCGCCGGCCTACGTTCTCCTCGGAGGCAAGACAAGCACGAAGGATTCGGTCGGGACGTTCCTGTTCCCGAATCCCCTCGAGAGCTCGTTCGATCTGAGGAACGAGTATGTCGAGTACGATGAGGGAACGGGGCTCATCTTCGATTTCCGCGTGCCGGGGGACTACTACTTCTCCAGGAAGGTGGAGCGGAGGGATCTCTATTACTACTCCGCGCCGCGCGACGTCTCCATTCCCGGGCTCGATATCTCCATCGCGCGGGTCGACGACCGGGCGGGCGAGATCGAGAAGGCGTCGTTGAAATCCGCGTGGGTGGAGGACGTCAGGTACAATCTCTCCAAGGAACGGATCGAGAAAACGGGCAAGGGGCTCCTCTCGCTCGATCTCCCGATCTCCCTCCCGAAGCCGATCGAGTCGATCATCGGCAAGGGCGAAGCGACGAACCTCACCGTGCAGGGGAGCGAGAAGATCGCGATATCGGGGAAATCCGACTGGTGCTCGAACTGTCCCAAGACCGAGGGGATGATTCAGCAGAGCAAGTTTCCCGACCTCAACATGGATCAGGAGCTCAACGTGAGCCTCCACGGGACCATCGGCGAGAAGATAAACGTCGAGATACAGCACTCGAGCGTCAGCGGCGGGGCGGAGTCGACGAACCGGATCCGGATCAACTACCGGGGCTTCGATGACGACGTCATCAAGCTCATCGAGATGGGGGACACGGACCTCAGCCTCGCCGGCGCGCAGCTCGTGAGCTATTCGGGGACGGCGCAGGGGCTCTTCGGCGTCAAGGCGCTCGCGACGGTGGGGCCTCTCGATCTGACCGTCATCGCGAGCAAGGAGCAGGGGGAGACCGTCTCGGGCACCTTCTCGACGTCGGGCGGCCAGTTCAGCACGACGCCCATCAACGACTACGACTTCATCCAGCGGCAGTTCTTCTTCTTCGAGAATCCCGGCGGGGATTTCCGGAATCCGAGGGCGGGGTTCAGGGACGTGTATCCCGTCGTCGGGAGCGCGACGGGCGGGGCCGTGAGCGGCGACGAGGTCGAAGTGTTCGTTTCCCTCGTTCCCCAGGAGTACGGCGACGCCACGATCTTCAAGTACGGGGCCAAGGGCTACGCCGACACGCTCAACAACGGGCTCGACGACGACATCGCGGGGGGAGAAAAGCCGTTTCGCGGATTGGTCAAGCAGCTCTTCATGGAGCAGGGGGATTTCACGCTCATCGAGGATTACGGCGGCCAGGGAAATGAACACCGGTACATCGGCATCGAGCTCGCGAGCCCCCTCGACGAATCCCGGGCGCTCATGGTCCGTTTCAGGGCCCGGCACATGGCCGAGGGGCCGTACAAGGGAGTCGAGTTCACGGTTGGCGATTACAGGCGCATGCCGACGAGCATCACGGACTCGCTCACCGCGGAGGTCGTCTGCCTTCCGAAGGACGCCTCGACCGGAGAGCGGGCGACCGACCCCATCTGGAACATGATGATGCGCAACGTCTACTCCCTCGGCTCGACCCAGATCGACGCGAAATCGCTCCGCGTGCGGATCGAGGACACGTCGAACCGCAACAACAGGAACATCGATCCGGCGTCGAATCTCAGCTACCTCAGGATTTTCGGGCTCGACGAGAAGATCAACAGCACCGGGCTTCCCGGCAAGGACGATCTTCTCGACAACCTGCCCGGCATCGTCGATTATGAACGCGGCTACCTCATGTTTCCCTGGTTCGAGCCGTTCAATCCTCCCCCGGAGGTCGTGGCGTCGTATCTGAACGACGCGGCCGACCCCCGGGAGAAGAGCTTCGACTACTCGAAGCTCACGTTCGACGCCGGTCTCTACCAGGAGGCGTTGACCGACCTCGTCAAGAATAACAGCCACCATTACAATATCGTCGTCGAAGCCTCGAACGGTCAGCGCGTGTTCCAGCTGTCCGCCGCCGACATCATCGAAGGCAGCGAAGTCGTCACCGTCGACGGGACGAAGCTCGTGCGCGGCACCGATTACGACATCGATTACTCGAGCGGCACCGTGACGCTGAAGACGAGCATTCTGCCGGATTCAAAGGTCAACATCGACTACCAGCACAAGCCGCTCGTCGGCGGAGGAAAGAACACGCTCCTCGGCCTCGGCGCGAACCTCAACCTTTCGCCGGACTCGCGCATCAACGGGACCTTTCTCTACAACTCGACCGGCGCGCCGAAGTATATGCCCCACCTCGGCGAGGAGCCGGGGAGAACGATGGCCGCCGATCTCAACGGGAGCTTCATCTTCTATCCGAGGTGGATGACGAGGCTCGCGAATCTCCTCCCCCGCGTCGACACGAACAACCAGAGCACCCTGAATCTCGGCGGCGAGGTCGCGGTGAGCATACCCAACCCGAACACCATGGGGGAGGCGATCGTCGACGACATGGAAGGGGTCGAGGAGGCCAATCAGGTGAGCCTCCTGCGGAGAGGCTGGTATGAATCGAGCCCGGTGCTCGAGTGGCACAGCTCGGGCGACGTTCTCCGCGAGCCCGATACCGAGCCCGAGTTTTACTGGTACAACGCGGCGAGGACGTCGAAGCAGGAGTACTTCCTCACGAGCAGGCGCGATCTCAACCCGGCGCTCGACGAGCGCGAGAACTCGACCCTGACGACGCTCTTTCTCGATGCGATCAAGCCCCAGCCCGGTCAGTGGTGCGGCATCATGACCGGTTTTCCGGGGGGCGGTCTCGATCTCTCGACGGCAGAGTACATCGAGATCTGGGTGAACGATTTCGCATTCGATCCGAACGGCGCCACTCCGCGGCACGGCACGGTTCACATCGATTTCGGGCGCATCGACGAGGATTTCTACCAGCCCGAGCTCAACAAGTTCGACGACGAGGACAAACCGCCGTATGGATGGACGATTTACGAGGACACGGGCTTCGATGGGGAGACGTGCACCTACCAGAATAACTTCAGCGACGACGACTGGAACGAGAGCAAGTTCGTGTACAACGGGATCGACTGCCGCAAGGGAAACGGGATGCACGACTCCGAGGATCTCAACGGCAACGGGTACCTCGACGAGGTCAACGCGTATTACACGGTGAGCTTCAACCTCGC
>JBEKAW010000236.1:0-3922 GCA_050015715.1 Candidatus Krumholzibacteriaceae bacterium | reverse complement strand
CGTGCATGACGAAAAAATCCATTCTCGCCGTATCCGTGCTTCTTGCCCTCGCGGCCTGGCTCGTCCCGGGCTCGCGAGCCGAGGCCGCACAGGTCAAGTTCCCCGATACGAACGCTGGAAGGCGCGCCGCGGCCTACTTCAAGGCCTACAACACCATGAAGGACGAGGATATGCAGGCCTACCTCGAGGCGAACCTCGCGCCGGAGGCGATCGCGAAGCGCTCTGTCCAGGATCGCATCCAGGCCCTGCAGCGCATCAGAACGGACGCGGGCACCGTCGAGCCACAGAAGATCCTCGACGCGCGGGATGACGCGATCACGCTCTTCGTCAAGGGCACAACGGGGAAATGGTTCGAATGGAGCTTTCGATTCGAGAAGGAGGCCCCCGGGAGACTCCTCGGCGCCTCCATCAAGATGCTGGACGGCCCCCCCGACCTCGACGAGCCCACGACGCCTCTCGGCCCGAATGAGTTCCTGAAGCAGATCGAAGCCCGCATGGGCGACCTCGTCGCGAAGGACGAATTCTCGGGGGTCGTCCTCGTGGCGAAGGGCGGGACTGCGCTCTTCGAAAAAGCATACGGACTCGCGAGCAAGGAATACGGCGTCCCGAATCGCGTCGACACGCGCTTCAATCTCGGCTCCCTCTGCAAGATCATCACGCACATCGCAGTCGAGCAGCTCGCGGCGAAGGGCGCCCTCGCCCTCGACGACGAGCTCGGCAAGTTCCTTCCCGATTATCCGAACAAGGAGGCCGCAGAGAAGATCACGATCCGCGAGCTCCTCGATATGACCTCGGGCGTCGGGGATTTCTTCGGCGAGAAATACGACGCGACCCCGAAGAACCGGATCAGGAATCTCGCCGATTATCTTCCGCTCTTCGCATCCGAGCCTCTCCTCTTCGAGCCCGGCACGAAGAACCAATACTCGAACGGCGGCTACCTTCTCCTCGGTCTCATCATCGAGAAAGCGAGCGGCCAGAGCTACTATGACTACGTCCGCGAACACATCTATGAGCCGGCGGGAATGAAGAGCACGGGGCACCTCGAGGCCGATGTTCCGGTGGAGAATGTCGCGAGCGGTTATACGCTCACCTGGGACGGCGGGGACCACGCGGGCGAGCCCAGGCGGAACAACATCTACACGCGCCCAGCGCGAGGGAGCTCCGCGGGCGGCGGCTACTCGACGGTAGACGATCTCCTGAAGCTCGTCCTTGCGCTGAAGGCGGGCACGTTCCCGGCGCCCGAAACCGCCGGGATGTTCGCCGGGTCGGGCTACTACGCCGGAGGCGCCCCGGGAATCAGCGCCTTCGTCGGCACCGAGCCCGCGACCGACTGCACGATCATAGTTCTCTCGAACTACGACCCGCCGACGGCGGTGAAGACGGGCAACGCACTCGCCCATCTCGCGAAACGGCTGCAATAGCCCGCCAGGCACATTTCCCAAGTAAAAATTGTTTGCATTTAGAGCGGTCCTCTGCTCTCATCGGGCCAAACAAAGCGACATTTTCACTCAACCGAAAAGGAGGGGGACATGAGCAAGATCGCAGTTCTCGTCGCGCTCGCTGCTCTCCTCGTCCCGCTGTGTGCCTGGGCGGGTGATGATGCGGCGAAGCCCGCGCCTCCCCTCACGGAGGCGAACGCGCTCTGGCTCGGACCGGTGAAGCTCGGGGTGCTGCCGCCCGCGCCCGTGCCGCCGGGCAACCCGCAGACGCAGCGGAAGATTCTCCTCGGCAAGCAGCTCTACTTCGACACGCGGCTGTCGAAGGACAATACGATCAGCTGCGCGACCTGCCACAGCCCGAAGCTGGGATGGTCGGACGAGGGGCCGACGAGCAAGGGCATCGCCGGGCAGCGCGGCGGCCGACGTGCGCCTCCGGCCTCGAACTCCGCCTACAATCCGCTCCAGTTCTGGGACGGCCGCGCGGCGAGCCTCGAGGAGCAGGCCAAGGGGCCGATCCAGAACCCGGTCGAGATGGGGAACACGCACGCGGTCATGATCCGCACGGTCGGGGACATCCCCGGCTACGTCGAGGAGTTCAAGGCGGTGTTCGGCACCACCCCTATCACGATCGATCAGGTGGCCGACGCGATCGCCGCCTACGAGCGTACCATCGTGACGACCGACTCGCCCTTCGACCGCTTCGCGAAGGCGGACGGGGCGGCGCTCACCTGTCTCGAGAAGAAAGGCCTCGAGATCTTCAACGGCAAGGGGCACTGCTCATGCTGCCACTGGGGCCCGAACTTCTCGGACGGCCGCTTCCATAACCTCGGGGTGCCGTCGATCGATCCCGCGAAGCCCGACTACGGCCGCAGCGAGATCACGAAGAACCCCGCTGACAAGGGCGCCTTCAAGACGCCGACGATGCGGGACGTCGGGCTGCGCCCTCCCTATCTCCACACGGGAGGCGAGAAAACGCTCGAGGACGTGATCGTCTTCTACAACAAGGGGGGCGGCCTCAAGGATCCAAACCTCGATCCAATGATGCTGCCGCTCGGGCTCTCTCCGAAAGAGATCGACGCGCTCGTCGCGTTTCTCAAGCGAGCGATGACGAGCCTCAACGCGGAAGTCGCGGGCGTCGAACCCATTCCACCGTCCCAGATGCCGCAGTAAGGAGGCGATGAACGTGAAAAAGCTATCGATCATTCTCCTCATTCTCATCGCCCTCCCGCTCGTCCTGCCGGCACCGGGACAGGCGATACCTGCATTCGCCCGCAAGTACGGCTTCAACTGCATGATGTGCCACACGGCGTACCCCAAGCTCAACGACTGGGGCCAGCGGTACCGCGACAACGGCTACCAGCTCCCCGGCCAGGAGGGGAAGGAAAAGACGACGTTCGACACGCCGACGCCCATCGCGCTGAGGACCTCGACGGGACTCAACGGATACAGCATGAAGCCGAACGACGACGCGACCTATCAGACGACGTCCGAGTTCGCGCTGAACGGGCTCGACCTCCTCGCGGCGGGAGTCATGCACAAGAACATCTCCGTTCTCCTCATCTACACGCCGCGGCTCGACGAGCCGACGGCCGGATACATGAGCACGGAGCCCTCGCAGCCGGGCGCGCTCGAATCGGCCAGCATCATCTTCAGCAACATCATCCCGGGCGCCCTGAACCTTCGCATCGGGCGCTTCGAGCCGGCGTACCACATGATCAGCTCGAAGCGTTCCTATTATCTCATGGAGGGTTACGAGGTCTATGGCTACCCGACGCCCAAAAACGACTTTCTCTTCGACGACAACCAGATCGGGCTCGAGGCGACGGGGCATTTCAAGTGCGGCTTCAAGTACGGCGCCGGCATCGTGAACGGGACGGGCGCCCAGCCGGACAACAACAAGTTCAAGGACCTCTACCTCGTGATGTCGCAGACGATAGGCGCCGGTGACGGGCAGAGCGCCGGCCACCGCATCGGCGCGTTCGTCTATTACGGAAAGCAGCCGCTGCTCTCAGCCGCGGACAGCGCCGCATTCGCGGCGGGCCCCTTCGCCGCCGGCGACAACAAGCCCTACTACCGCTACGGCGGCACGGCGAGCCTCAACTGGAAGACGTTCAATCTCCTCGGGATGTACGTGCGCGGCACGGACGACAAGACGCTGAACGTCTTCGACAAGACCAAGGACTACGAGTACAACGGCGGTTTCGTCGAGCTCGATTACGCGGGCCTCTGGAACAACAGGCTCGTGGCGTCCGCGCTATACAACTGGGTCACGCCGCCCGACTACGACAAGGTGAGCGGCAAGGTCAACGCGTACTCGGGGCTCATGCGCTACTACTTCGGCGACTGGAGCGCGGTGAACGTGGCGCTCCACGGCGAGTACACCTACCGGAAGCTGGAGATGGGAGAGACCACGATGACGGAGAATATCTATTCTCTGCTCATGGACTTCGGCTTCTAGCGCTCCCCTGCAGGGGCGGAGAGAA
>JBEKAW010000235.1:0-3958 GCA_050015715.1 Candidatus Krumholzibacteriaceae bacterium | reverse complement strand
TGCACGGGGCCCCGCCGACCATGACCCGCACCTTGCCCTTGAGCGAGCGTTTCTTGAGCTCTTCGACGACGCGCTTCTGCCCCGACATCGTGGTCGTGAGAAGCGCGGAGATGGCGATGCAGCCGGCGCCCTTCGCCTCGGCCTCGTCCACGAACCTCGCGGCCGGCACATCCGCGCCGAGATCGGTGATCTCGAAGCCGTTCGCGGAGAGCATCGTCGCGACGAGCGTCTTTCCGATATCGTGAATGTCCCCTTCGATCGTGCCGATGACGACGTGCCCGAGGGATTTCGGCCTCGAGCCGCTCTTCGTGAGCGCGGGCTGTAGGACCGCCATCGCCTTCTTCATCGCCTCCGCGCCCATGACGAGCTCGGGGAGAAAGAGCGTTCCCTCTTCCCAGAGGCGGCCGATCTCGCGGATGCCCTTGACGAAACCTTTCTCGATCACCTCGAGGGGCGGATACTTCTTGTCGAGCGCCTCGCGGGCCAGCTTGCCGGCCTCGTCGGCGTCCCCTTCGAGCACCGCCTTCGCGCACTTGTCGAGGAAAGCCTGCATGAAGATCCTCCTTAAGCTTTGTTAGGATTAAAGATTCGCCGCGTTTCGGCCCGATGTCAAGCGGCTTTTGAGCGTTCGGCGGCGGCGCGCGATCCGTCACTTTGCTTCAGCAAAGATAAAGGCCGGGTGCCCAGGGTACCTCCAACACGAGAAGGTCAACATACCCCCACGAAGGTCGACCTTAATCAGAGGTGGCCACCCGGCCTAAACACAGGGGCAGGGGGTTCGACCACTATCTATCGACTTGAACACCAAAGCGCTACTTTAGTGTCCCTCCAAATGCGCTTTCGAGAACGAACCGCGGCTCGATGTCCACCGGGATGCCCTTGAAGTTGTCGACCTGCGTCTTCACGGCGGGGTCCATCGTCCCGTATTTCTCCATGAACGCCTTCGTCCCCGCGTAGTCGCCGCGCGCCTCGAGCATGAGGATGTCGTGCGCGCACGCCTCGACCGCACCCTTGATTTTCTTGAAATCGACCGACCAGAGCCCCGTGGCAGGATCCCTGACGTATGCGCCTTTTTCCTTCAGATAGTTGAAGATCGCCATAACGGCCTTCCCGTGAGCATCACCGGCACCGAACCGCACGGCTCTGAAGAACCCGACGAGATATGTGACAGCCGTTTCCTTCGCAAGCGCTTCAGGGAAAAACCCTTCACCGACAAGATAATATATGTTGTGCTCTCCCACAATATCCGCTTTTGCCTCTTCAATCCCCGAATACTGCTCGCGGAGGGCCTTGTTCACGGTCGTTTCGCTGCCGTCAGGGAGCTTGAGAATGCCGGGGCCGAGCCCGTGCGAGAACTCGTGGAGAATCGTGTGGTCGAAATACGCGTCGAAGGTGACGAGTGCCGTATCGGCCGGCGCGAGGACCTGCCGGGCGATGGGCACGAGTATCTTCTCGAACTTCGCCTTGCAGATGTTCCGGAGCATGACCTTCTTCGACCCCTTCGCCGCGCGCACCTTCTCGTCGTTCGGCAGGTTGAAGGCGATCGTCTGCACCCCCCGTTTGCTGTCGCCGGCGTTGAATATCTCGTCGACGACGGAGATCGGGCTCTCCATCCCCCGCGAGGTGTTCTTGTACTGCTGCTCGATGGGAAGGTTCTGCTCCATCTTCGCGAGATAGCCCTTGAGACCGTCGAGCTTCTTCGTCTCCTCGGGGTCGCGGACGCAGAGGAATGCCTCGAAGGCGGCCTTGTAATTGAAGAGATTGTCCTCGTAGACCTCGTACGGCCCGATCGTGAGGTCAATCACGTTGTCCTTGATGTCCATCCAGGCCATGTCGCTCGCGTAGTAGTCGTCGGAGAGAAAAGCCTTCGCGCGCAGCTTGAGAAAATCGGCGAGGGAGGCGTTGTCGACGAGCGCCGCCGCCTCGTCGAGGAGCCCCGCCGCCTTCGTGAGGAGCTCGGCGTACTCCTTCGAGTACGGCACGGCCTCGAGCCCTTTGTCCTTGGTCCGTGTAATGACGGTGAAGCTGCTCTCGAACGCCGTCTTCTCCTGCGGGTGATTCTTGATCCAGTTCTCGAACTCCTCCTTCGTCATGTCGGGAGGATAGAAACCGGCGCCCGCCGATTTCGCGTCCTTGACAAGCACCGGCTTGTCGCCGTCGAGGCGGTCCCACGGGCCGAAGTTGCGCCAGAAGAAGTGGAGAAGCTCCGGGTTGCCGCGGCGGGCGAGCTCGTCGCGAAGCTCGACGTTGCGCGACCACACCTGCCGCAGGAAGAGCTCGTCCATCACCTGGCAGGCCTCGTAGATTTTCTGGAGCGCCGGCTTGTTCTGCTCGCCGATGAGCGCCCAGGGAACCTCGATGTCATAGGGCGCGTAGACCTTGAGCCGGTCTCCCGCGTCCGCCGCAGGCTCGATCGCGATTTTTTCCTTCTTCGCACCGCAGCCGGACACGGCCGCGAAGGCGAGGATCGCCATCCCGATGATCACAAGCCCTCGAATCATCTCCATTGTCCTCCTTATTGAACGTCCCCCGCGAACCAGCGCACGACAGAGGATACGACGAGTCGGCCCTTGCAAGCAACTACCTAAAACGCTTGACGATGGCGGGGGGCGGTGCTAGGTTCGTTTCTCTTGGAAACGGCGCCGCAAAGGCCCTTTCGGGGCAGTCGGCGCGAATGTGCCCGGTTACCGAAGAGGGGGATACCCGATGGACGCGAAGGCTCTCAAAAAGGTGTACGCGAAGGTCGAAGGCTACCGCGACGAGATGATTTCTCTCCAGGAAAAGCTCACCGCAATCCCGGCCCTGAGCCCCGTCAACGACGGCGAGGGGGAGACGAAGAAGGCCGCGTTCTTCAAGGGCTGGCTCGAGAGCGCGAAGATATACGACACGATAGCCCAGTATGATTCGCCGGATCCCCGGGTGCCCTCGGGTGTCCGGCCGAACCTCGTCGCCATCATGAAGGGAAAGTCCTCGGCGCGGCGCGTCTGGGCCATGGGGCATCTCGACATCGTCCCGCCGGGCGACCTCAACAAGTGGACGGGCGACCCGTACAAGGTCAGGATCGAGGGCGGGAAGATCTACGGCCGCGGGGTCGAGGACAACCAGCACGGGATCGTCACGCCCCTCTTCGCCGCTAAGGCCTTACGCGAGCTCGGCATCGTTCCGACGTACGATGTCGGCCTCATTCTCGTCGCCGACGAGGAGACGGGGAGCGAGCACGGCATTCAGTTCCTCATGGAGAAGCACGCCAACCTCTTTCAGAAGAATGACTTCATCGTCGTTCCCGACGCCGGCGCGGCCGACGGCACGATGATCGAGGTCGCCGAGAAGTCGATATTCTGGCTCAAGGTCGAGACCAAGGGCAAGCAGTGCCACGCCTCGACGCCGAAGCAGGGGATCAACGCGCACCGCGCCGCCGCGCACCTCATCACCAAGATCGACAAGCTCTACAAGCTCTTCCCGCAGAAGAACAAGGTGTTCGATCCGCCGATCAGCACCTTCGAGCCCACGAAGAAAGAGGCGAACGTCCCCAACATCAACACGATTCCCGGCGACGACGTCATCTACATCGACATGAGAATCCTCCCGGAGATCAAGGTCGACGACGTCTACACGGCGATCAAGGGGATGGTCGCGGAGGTCGAGGAGAAGTTCGGCGTGAAGATCACGACCAGCTCCGCGCAGCGCGAGGATGCGGCGCCGGCGACCCCGCCCGACGCTCCCGTCGTGCTCGCGCTCTCGGCGGCCATCAAGGCCGTCTACCGGGTGAAGGCGAAGCCGATGGGCATCGGAGGAGGCACCGTCGCGGCGTTCTTCAGACGCCACGGCTTCGGCGCGGTCGTCTGGTCGAAGATCGACGAGGTCGCGCACCAGCCGAACGAGTACACTATCATCGAGAACATGGTGGGGGACGCGAAGGTGTTCGCGAACCTGTTCCTCCAGGAGTAATCGGGAATCT
>JBEKAW010000234.1:0-3959 GCA_050015715.1 Candidatus Krumholzibacteriaceae bacterium | reverse complement strand
GGATCGAGTCGAGGCGGCTGTTGATGCCGACGACGTCGTGGTAGTACCGCTCGCGCCCTCCGTGCACGCGCAGCATCCTCACCGAGGCGGCGAGCTCGGCGTCGTTCGTCACGATCATACCCCCGTCCCCATAGCCGCCGAGATTCTTCGAGGGAAAGAACGACAGGCATCCCGCCTCGCCGATGGAGCCCGCGCGCTTCCCCTTGTAGAGGGCGCCGATCGACTGGCAGGCGTCCTCGATCACCGGAATCCCCTTGCGGCGGGCCGCACCCGAGATCTCGTCCATCGCGGCCGTCTGGCCGAAGAGGTGAACGACGATGATCGCGCGCGTTTTGCCGGTGATGCGCCTCGAGACTTGAGCCGGATCGATGTTGTACGTGCGTGGATCGATATCGGCGAACACGGGCGTCGCCCCGAGACGCGTGATCGAGCTCACCGTCGAGAAGAAGGTGTACGGCGTCGTGACGACCTCGTCCCCGGGGCCGATCCCGAGCGCCATGAGCGCGAGGAGAATCGCGTCGCTCCCCGACGCGACGCCGGCGGCCCAGCGGACTCCGCAGTAGCGGGCGATCTCCGCCTCGAGCGCTTCGACCTTCTTCCCGAGAATGAACTGCTGCGTCGAGAGGACCTCGTCGATCGCCTCACGAATCTCTTCCTTGATGCTTTCGTACTGCGGGACGAGGTCGAGCAGCTTGACGGTCATTGCGTTCCTGGGAGGTGCCATTGTCGCTCCTTATGATTTTCTCGTCGTTGCAAGCTTCCGGTAGAGCTCGATGAGAGGCCCGCTCGTCTTTTCCCACGTGTAGCGGTCGAGGACGCTCCGGCGACCCGTCTCCGCCATCTGTCTCCGCGCGCTCTCGTTCCCGTGCATCTCGACGATCCTGGCCGCGAGCCCCGCGGGATCGTCCCAGCGAAAGACGAGGCCGCCGCCCGAGTCCCGCGCGATTCTCGCGAGCGGCGGGCAGTCGCTCACGATCACGGGCCTTCCGCGCATCATGTATTGAAAGATCTTGTTCGGAATCGTCGTATCGGTATGGGGGTTTCGCGCGTGCGGCACGAGGCACACGGCGCTCGCCTCGATGTAGCTCCATATCGCGTCCTGCGGCTTCCAACCCGTCATCTCCATGAGATCGGTGCAATCGAGAGACGCCGCGAGACGTTCGAGATGCCTCCGGTAGCCTTCGTTGCGGTCGCCGACGAGGACGAGCGTGAGGTTCGGAACCTTCTCCCGCGCGATCGGAAGCGCCCTGATGACGGTATCGAGGCCGCGGTGCGGGGCAAAGCCCCCGATGTACGAGACGACGAACCGGCCCGCGTACTTGGCGATAATCCGCGGATCGACCGGAACGTCCCCCGTCTGCTCGGGAACCGTATTCGGCACGACGTAGATCTTCTCCGCGCTCACGCCGAGGCTCACGAGCCGCTCCCGCGCCTCCTCGATCACGACGATGACCGCATCCACGTCGCGGAGCGCCGTTCGCTCGTACGTCGCCCACCGGTCGTGGTTGTAGATCGTCGCCTTCTTGAGCGCGTTCGTGTACCAGACCTGGAGTCCCGCCGGGTAGTTTTCGTGCAGATCCGCGACGACCGGGAGATGAAAGCGCCGGCCCGCGTGCAGGGCTTCCCTGAGGAGGGGCAGGTCGTTCACATGGATGACGTCGATTGTGCGCTCGCGGATGAAGCGGTCGATCGCATGCGTCCACAGGGGATCGCGGTACGTGAAATTGAAGGTGTAACGGTGCCAGATGTCCCGCAGCCGGTTCATTCTCACCCCGCGCACGACCTGCACGCCGCCGACCGGCTCCTCGCGCGGCTCGCCGGGCCTCCCCTCTATGAGAAAATGCACCTTGTGCCCCGCCTCCGCGAGCGTTCGCGCCTCGTTCTGCACGCGCACGTTGGGCGGGGGAATCTTCCATTTCATCATCATGCCGATTCGCATACGGAACTCCTTCAAATTTCATGTGAGTATAGTCTTCCGGCGCGAGCCGGTAAAGCCCAAGTTGCTGACGCACCGGGAACACGCACTCCCCATTTTCCCTGCAACTCAAGCCCCAGACATGATATAATTGATTATTATGGGCAAGGTACTGAGAGCAGCACCACTCGTCGTTCTCTCCGCTTTGATCATTGCCGTTCCGTCCGCGTGGGCGATTTGGGTCCAGGGCGGGGTGCCCCTCTGCACGGCAGCGGGAAACCAGTTGTATCCCTCGCTCACCTCCGATGGCGCGGGCGGCACCATTGTCACCTGGGCGGATTCTCGCGCCGGGAACAACCGTATCTATGCCCAGAGGCTGAATGCCTCGGGAGCCGTCCAGTGGACAACCGATGGCGTCGCCCTCTGCACGGCGGCGCATGACCGGTATGCTCCCCAAATCGTCTCCGACGGCGCGGGCGGCGCCATTGTCACGTGGTTTGACCTCCGCAGCGGAAACTTCGACGTCTATGCACAGAAGGTGGATTCCTCGGGGGTTGTCCAGTGGATGACCGACGGCGTCGCCCTCTGCACGGCACCGGAGAATCAGGTGAATCCCACGATCGTCTCCGACGGCGCGGGGGGCGCCATTGTCACGTGGCAGGACTGGCGCAGCGGGAATTATGACATCTACACCCAGTGGGTGAACGCCTCGGGAGCCCTCCAGTGGACGGCCGACGGCGTGGCCCTCTGCATGGCAGTGAACGATCAGTCGTATCCCACGATCGTCTCGGACGGCGCCGGCGGCGCCATTGTCGCGTGGTACGACAACCGCAGCGGAAACAAATGGCACATCTATGCCCAGAAGGTGGATGCCTCGGGAGCCGTCCAGTGGACGACCGATGGCGTCGCCATCTGCACGGCGACAGGGGATGAGTATGCTGCCCCCATCGTCTCCGATGGCGCGGGCGGCGCCATTTTCGCGTGCGAAGACTACCGCGGCGGGGACTGGAACATCTATGCGCAGAAGGTGGACGCCTCGGGAGCCGTCCTGTGGACGGCCGACGGCGTGGCCATCTGCACGGCACCGGGGGATCAGGTGGTGCCCGCAATCGCCTCCGATGACGCGGGCGGCGCCATTATCACGTGGCAGGACCGCCGCAGCGGAAACTATGAAATCTACGCCCAGGGGGTGAGCTCCTCGGGGGTCGTCGAGTGGACGGCCGACGGCGTCGCCCTCTGCACGGCAACGGGGAATCAGTGGTATCCCGCGATCGCCTCTGACGGCGCGGGCGGCGCAATTGTCACGTGGTTTGACGCCCGCAACGGAAACTATGACATCTATGCCCAGAAGGTGAATGCCTCGGGAGCCGTACAGGGAAAGACCGACGGCGTGGCCCTCTGCACGGCGCCGGGGGATCAAAAGTTTCCCGCGGTCATCGCCGATGGCGCGGGCGGCGCCATTTTCGCGTGGAGTGACAGCCGCGGCGGGATCGACCATGACATCTATGCCCTGAGAGTGGATGCCGACGGTTTTTCGCCGGTAACGGCCGCCGATGCGCCGGCGGCGCCGGTCGAGCTGCGCCAGAATTATCCGAACCCGTTCAACCCCGCAACGACGGTGACGTACTCCGTTTCAGAGAGATGCGAGGTAACTCTCAAGATTTACGATATCTCGGGAAAGCGCGTGGCGTCTCTTGTCGATAGGCAGCAGGAGAAGGGCTCCTATGTGGTACGGTGGAATGGCAAAGATGAAAGGGGGAGCTCGTTGGCCTCGGGTATCTATCTCTACAGGCTCGCGGCAGGCAACCGGACGATCTCGAAGAAAATGGTTCTCTTGCGTTAATTGTGTTTCGCGCGCGGTCCCGCCCTGTTATATCTCTTACAATGCTCGTTGAAATCAAGAAGATCGTGCACCGCGGCTACGGGCTGGCCTTCATCGAGGGCAAGACCGTCTTCATCCCGTACACCGCTCCCGGCGACAAGGTCGAATTCTCCGCCGTGCGTGAGAAGAAGAACCTCATATTCGGCCGCCTCGACCGCGTGG
>JBEKAW010000233.1:0-4012 GCA_050015715.1 Candidatus Krumholzibacteriaceae bacterium | reverse complement strand
TCTCTGTTTCTGATCCGCTCCTCCGTGAGCGGCCTGCGCGATCCGCCCGCCGGCTGGTAGAGGAGATCGGCGTACCTTCCATCGCTCTTGACACAGGTGGCGAGGATTCCATCGCCGGGTCCGCACGGCTCCAGGATGACGGCGCCGGCGCCGTCCCCGAAAAGAACGCAGGTGGCGCGGTCCTCGTAGTCGACGATTCGGGAAAGGGTCTCGACCCCGATGACGAGGGCTCGCCGCACCTTGCCCGAGAGTATCATCGATTGAACGATCGTCACCGCGTATATGAACCCGGAGCACGCGGCGGCGACGTCGAAAGCCGCCGCGTTCCTCGCGCCGATATTGTTCTGCACGATGCACGCCGTCGAGGGAAAGGGAAGGTCCCCGGTCGCCGTGCCCACGACGATGAGATCGAGGTCGGCGGCGGTGATCTTCGCGTCGGCCATCGCCATGCGCGCGGCATTGATCGCGAGATCGCTCGACGCCTGCTCCGCCTTCGCGATTCGCCGCTCCCGGATACCCGTTCTCGTGACGATCCACTCATCCGAGGTATCGACCATCCGCTCGAAATCCGCGTTCGTGAGCACGGCTTCGGGCAGGTAGTACCCGATGCCGGCGAATCTCGCGCTCGGCGCGCCCGTCTCTCCGATCACCGTCATGACGCTTCGGCTTTGCGCCGTATCCTTTCGTTGACGCCGCCCGTCGCGAAACGCTCGGCGGCGAGTATCGCGTTCTTGATCGCCCGCGAGGAGCTCTTTCCGTGACCGATGATCACGACGCCGTTCACGCCGAGGAGCGGCATGCCACCGTATTCGGCGTAATCGAGCGTGCGCTTCATCCCCCTGAAGACGGGCCGCATGAAAAGCGCGCCGATCTTCGCGAGAGCGTGCCTGCGGGTCTCGTCCCTGATCAAGTCGCTTATATAGTAAAAGACGCTTTCTGTAAATTTCAAAACGACGTTCCCGACGAAACCGTCGGTGACGATGACGTCCGCCTTTCCGGCGAAGAAGTCCCGCCCCTCGACGTTTCCCGCGAAATTGAGACCGCTCTTCTCGAGGAGCTCATAGGCGCCTCTCGTGAGCTCGTTGCCCTTCGAGCGCTCCTCGCCGATGCTCAGGAGCGCCACGCGCGGCCGTTCCTTGTTGAGGAACGTTTCCGCGTAGAGCGATCCCATGATGGCGAACTGGAGAAGATTGCGGGGATCGCAATCGGAATTGGCGCCGCCGTCGAGGAGGATCGTGCCCCCGTTCCTCGTCGGCATGTAGATTGCGATGGCGGGGCGTTCGATTCCGGGAAGGCGCCCGATCGTCAGAAGCGAGCTCGCGACGACCGCGCCGGTGTTCCCCGCGCTCACGACCGCCGCGACCTTCCCCTCCCGGTGGAGGTTCATCGCGACGCCGATCGAGGAGGCGCGTTTGCGGCGTATCGCCGTCGCGGGGCTCTCCGACATTTCGACGACTTCGGGCGCATCGACGATTTCGACGCCCGGAGCCTCGAGCCGCGCTCCATCGATGTACCGCTCGAGGACGTCGCGCTTGCCGACGAGGACGATCTCGAAGCGGCCGGATGCCTCCCGCACCGCCTCGTACGCGCCGTCGACAATCCCGACCGGTGCCCTATCGCCGCCCATGGCATCGAGCGCGATCTTCATGGTCCCTCCGGGGCGAGGCTATTTTCCTTCCTCGACCTTCGGCTTGACGACCTCGCGCCCCGCGTAGTACCCGCAGTTCGGGCACACGGTGTGCGACGGCTTCGGCTGATGGCAGTGCGAGCACGGGGTGAGCGTGGGCGCCTCCGCCTTCCAGTGAGTGCGGCGTTTTCTCCCCCGCGTCTTCGAATGCCGGTGTTTTGGATTTGCCATGGGTTTCCTCCTCGTCTCAATGCACGCTGCGTGTTCGGGTCAATATTTACGTTTTGCTCTCTCCGTCCAAGGTTTTTCTCAACGCTCCCCACCGCGGATCGGCGGGCTCGGGACCGCATGCGCAGCCGGCCGTGTTGAGATTCGCCCCGCATTTCCTGCAGACGCCCTTGCAGTCCTCCCTGCAGAGGAGCTTGATCGGGATCTCGAGAATGAGCGCTTCCCGTACGCGGGGAAATATGTCGTAGAGCGCCTCCCCCACGAGGGGAATCGTCACAAAATCATCTTCCTCGAGACCCTCGGGAGGCGGCACCCGGTCCCCCCGATGGAGAACGAGCGTGAAATCCACCCCGACGCTCATCGTGAACGGCTCGAGACAGCGATGACACTCGGCCCGGACTTCCCCCGCGCCGTGCGCCCTGATATCGTACCGGCTCCCCGACCTGGCGACCTCGACCGTCACCGCCGCGGCGCATGTCGCCTCGCCCCCCTCGGGCGACGGAAGATCGAATGTCCTCTCAAACGAAAAGGTCGACCGGTCTTCAACGCGACCGAGATCGATCCGCATGGCGGAGGCATCATCTTTCATGAGCGTATAATATCATTTTTCACCGAATACGATGGCAAGCTCTTTTTCCGCCGACTCCCGCGAATCGGAGGCATGGACGGCGTTCCTCTGAAGGTCGGTCCCGTACATGTACCGGACCGTCCCCGGCCGCGCTTTCCCCGGATCGGTCGCCCCGACGAGCTCGCGCAGCAGCTCGACGGCTCCCTCCTTCTCGAGCTCGATCCCGACGACCTCCCCCGACGTGATGTAGGCGACGAGGCCGGCGAAGAAGTGCTTCCCGTCGTGCACCGCGTAGAAGGCGCGCGCCTGCGCCGCATCGAACCTGAACTGCTTCATCCGCGCGATCCGAAACCGGTTCTTGATGAGGAGATCGATGATCTCGCCCTGCCTCCCGCTTCCGACCGCTTCGGGCTTTATCATGAGAAAGGTCGTATCCACGCGAACCTCCGGTGCGTTCGTTCCGGCGCGCCCCGCCGGAACGTCTATTTCGTGCGCTTCTTGGCTTTTCCGGCCGAGGGCGCCGCCTTCCCCGGCGGCATGAGGCGCCGCACGAGGTCGACGATCTCGCCGGGTATCGCGGCCACGTCCACGCCCGCGGCCCTGAAGGCGGCGATCTTCTCCGCGGCGGTGCCGGTTCCTCCCGTGACGATGGCACCCGCATGCCCCATGCGTTTCCCCGGAGGAGCCGTCTGCCCCGCGATGAACGCGGCGACCTTCTTCGGATACCCGCCGGCGATTATCGCGGCGGCCTCCTCCTCGTCGCTCCCGCCGATCTCGCCGATGAGGACGACGGCCTCGGTCTCGTCGTCGGCGGCGAAGAGCTCGAGGGCGTCGAGGATGTTCGTGCCGACGATCGGGTCGCCGCCGATGCCGAGGCACGACGACTGGCCGAGACCGCTCAGCGTCAGATGGTGGACGATCTCGTAGGTGAGCGTGCCGCTCCGCGAGACGACCCCGACCGGGCCCCGCATATGAATGGCGCCCGGCATGATGCCGACCTTGCATTTTCCGGGAGATATGATGCCCGGGCAGTTCGGACCGATGAGCCGCGCGCCGCGCTCATGGAGATAGGGAAGGACGCGGACCATATCGAGCACCGGCACGCCTTCCGTGATGCATACAACGAGCTTGACGCCGGCGTCCGCCGCCTCGCAGATCGCGTCGGTCGCGAAGGCCGCCGGAACGTACACGACGCTCGTGTTCCCACCGGTCGCTGACACCGCCTCGGCCATCGTGTTGAAAATGGGAACGCCGTCCCCGGTCTTCTGGCCGCCCTTTCCCGGCGTGACTCCGCCCACGATCTTCGTCCCGTACGCGAGCATCTGGCTCGCGTGAAACGCCCCGTCTCTCCCCGTGATTCCCTGGACGATCACCCGGCTCTTTTCATCAACGAGAATGCTCAAGACTCCCTCCTTGTCGGGAATATATCTCTGACACGAAACAGCTCAACGCCTCGCGGCCTCGATCGCCCGCTTGACACCTTCCTCCATCGTCGCCGCCGGGATGAGCGCGGTGCCCTTGAGAATCTCCCGCGCCCGTTCCTCGTTCGTCCCCGTGAGCCGCACGACGAGGGGAATGTCGAGCCCGAG
>JBEKAW010000232.1:0-4060 GCA_050015715.1 Candidatus Krumholzibacteriaceae bacterium | reverse complement strand
GGTGATCCGGGGAGGGGCGGTCGAATACGAGAAGATCGGGACGCTCGAGAGCTCGGTCGTGTTCTATTCGCCGGTGAAGCGGCGCGCCGTCGTTCCGCGGAGCGTGCGGCAGCAGGAGTACGTCGACGCGATCCGCGGCCGCGACATCGTCTTCGCGATCGGTCCCGCCGGGACGGGCAAGACGTACCTCGCGATCGCATGCGCTCTCGCGGCGCTCAAGAACGGCGAGATCGAGCGCATCTTCATCTCCCGTCCCGTCGTCGAGGCGGGGGAGAACCTCGGGTTCCTCCCGGGGGACATGCAGGAAAAGATCGAGCCGTATCTCCGGCCCATCTTCGACGCGTTTCGGGACATGATCGGGCAGGAGCGCGTGGTCAAGATGATCGAATCGGGCGCGCTCGAGATCGCCCCGCTCGCGTACATGCGGGGGAGAACGCTGAACGGCTCCATCGCGATCCTCGACGAGGCGCAGAACAGCACGATCGGCCAGATGAAGATGTTTCTCACGAGGCTCGGCGAGAGCTCGAAGGCGATCGTGACCGGCGACATCACCCAGATCGATCTCGCCGATCCCGCCTCTTCGGGGCTCGTCGCGGTCCGCGAGATCCTCGACGGCATCGAGGGGATCGCCTTCGTGACGTTCACGGAAGAGGACGTCGTACGACACTGGCTCGTGAAACGGATCATCCGGGCGTTCAGCGCGAAGAGCGCCGGGCTCGCCGCGAAGGGTTCGCGCGCTCCCGCGGGGAACGCGCCCGAGCCGGCGGAGCCGGGCGAGGCCGCTGTGCCCCCGGAGAAGATCGATGACTGATCAGGTCCCGCATGGCGACGCGAAAGGCGAGGCCCCGGACGAGGAGCGCGCGCGGCGGTTCCGGATTCCGCTGCCGCGCCTCACGACCGGGACGTGGCTCCCGCTCGTCTACCTCGCGGCGTTTCTCGTCCTCTCGATCGTTCTCTTTCCCCCGACCCAGAAGAAGAAGAGCGTCCGCTTCGCGGAGGGGGACATCGCCGACGTCGACATCGTGTCCCCCTTCACGTTCGTCGTTCCTCTGAGCGCCCGCGAGGTCGAGCTCGAACGGGCGAAGGCCGCCGTCGAGGTGCCCCCGGTCTACGCCCGCGACGAGGGAGTGGCGAAGCATCTCCCCGGGGATCTCGCCAATCTCTTCGACAGGATCGGGACGATCGCGGGCGCGGGCACCGTGTCGATCCGCGACCGCGTGTCGCAGATCAAGGCGGCCGCCCCCGAGCTCGCTCACGAGGCGGTCGAGCTCCTCATCGACGAGGGGACGCGCGCTCGCATGCTCAGGGAGAGCCTCCGTCTGCAAAAGCAATACCTCGAGCGGGGGATCGTGAACGACGCCACGCCGCTCAAGCGGCGCGACTACCCCCGCATCACGGTCATCGCCGAGGAGGGGGAGTCGCTCGTTCCCACGCAGTCGCTCATCGACCAGGAGGAGCTCGAATCCCTCATCGTCGCCGAGGCGCGCCGGCTCTTCCCGGCGAACGAGAAGGCGGTGCGTCTCTTCTACGGGATTCTGCGGTCGTACCTCGTGCCGGACCTCACCTACGACGTCCGGGAGACGAAGGACCGCCGCGACGAGGCGATGCGAAAGGTCGAGCGCACCTTCACCGTCGAGAGGGACCAGCGGATCATCGCCAAGCACGACAAGGTGACGAGCGCGCAGATCGAGATCCTCGAGGCGATGGAAGACCAGCGCGTCGCCATGGATCTCGCGACGTCGTACGGGAAACGCGTCTGGCTCCTGTTCGGGAAGGGGCTTCGCGTGCTCGTGCTCCTCTTCCTCCTGAGTCTCGTGCTTCACCGCTTCCAGCCGAAGATCGTCGCCGCGCCGGACAAGCTCACGCTCGCCTTCATCGTCCTGTCGCTCTATCTCGTGCTGACGGCGCTCGTCATGAGGCTCCCGGCGCTCGACCCGCACCTGATTCCGGTTTCATTCGTCTCGCTCCTCTCGACGGCCTTTTTCGGCGTCCAGGCCGCCTCCGTCTTCACCCTCTTCGCCTCGCTTCTCATCGTCACCCACACGGGCCTCCCCGCGAGCTACGCCCTGATCTCGATGTTCGCGGGCGCGGCGGGGATCGTCAGCATCGCGCACCTCAGGGAGCGCAGGAGCTTCTACAAGGTGTTTCTCTACGTCTCGGCCGCGTACGTCATCGGGATCGCGGGTTTCGGCGTGACCGAGGGAATGTCGCTCGCGGAATTCCTCCGCGCCTCGCTCCTCGGGGTCGCGAACAGTCTCGTCTGCACGATCATGGTCATGTTTCTTCTGCCGATCTTCGAATCGATCTTCGACGTCTCCACCGATTTCACCCTCATGGAGCTGAGCGACCTCAACCGGCCCCTCCTGCGCCGTCTCGTTCTCGAGGCGCCCGGCTCGTACCATCATTCGCTCATGGTCGGGAACCTCGTCGAGGCGGTCGCGCGGGACGTCGGCGCGAACGGTCTCCAGGCCAGGGTCGGCGCGTACTACCACGACATCGGGAAGCTCGCGAAACCGGAGTACTTCTTCGAGAACAAGGGGGAGAACGTCAACAAACACGAGCGGCTCACCCCTCGCATGAGCGCGCTGATTCTCGCCTCCCACGTGAAGGAAGGGATCGATCTCGCCAAACGCGAGAAGCTCCCCCGCATCGTCATCGACGCGATCCGCGAGCACCACGGAACGACGGTGATGGCCTACTTCTACCAGCGGGCGCTCGAGTACGATTCTCACGACAGCGTCAATATCGACGACTTCCGGTACGACGGCCCGCGGCCGAGCTCGAAGGAGACCGCGCTCATCATGCTCGCCGACTCCACCGAGGCGGCGGTTCGATCGCTCGAGGGCCCGACGGCGCCCCGGATCCGCGCGATCGTGGAGAAGATCATCGAGTCGCGGATGAACGACGGAGAGCTCGACGAGAGCGGGCTGACCCTCAACGACATCGCCGTGGTCCGCGAAAAGTTCATCCAGCTCCTCACCGGGGTCTTCCACTCGAGGATCCCGTATCCGTCCCAGCGCGGGGAAGAGGAGTTCTCGGAATGAGGCTCGTGATCGAACGCACGGGGCGTCCCGCCACTCGCGCGGCATGCGCGCGGCTCTCGCCGATCCTGCGCGCGCTCGCGGCCCGTGTTCCCCCGGGGGGCTCGACGGTCGAGGTGAACTGGGTCGGGGAGCGGACGATGAGCCGCCTGAACCGCGTCTACAAGAGGCGGAGGGGGATTCCCGAGATTCTGACCTTTCCCTGCGCGGGCGGCCCGGATCCCGCGAGCGAGCTTCCGCTCGGCGAGATCTATCTCTCGTGGGCGCGCGTGACGCGGGGGGCGCGCCGGCGGGGGGTTTCGAAGCGCTCGTACGCGGCGCGCCTCCTCGTGCACGGGATCTTTCACCTCCGGCTCTTCCGCCACGACGACGAGCGGCAGGCGGCCCGGATGGAGCGCGCCGAGGCGCGGTTTCTCCGCGGGGCCATTCCGAAGCGGGAGGTGGAGCGTCTCTTCGCGTGAGGCGCCGCCCGCCGCGCGGTCCGGAGCGGCTCTCACGAACGGGGCGTGACGGTCATGATCATACTCCTCGCACTTCTCTTCGCCGTGCAGTTTCTGATCGCCGGAGGCTTCGCCGCGTTCGGGATCCTGGCGCGCGCTCACGAGGAAACGGCCTTTCCCCGCCAGATGCGGTGGAGCTCCTGCCCGCGGCTCATGCACCGCGGAAGGCTTCACCTCATGCTCTCGCTGCTGGGTCTCGAGGCGATCGTGCTCTCCGGGATCGCGGTCATTCTCCACCGCGGCATCGGGGAGGGACAGACGTGGCAGTACGCGATTCTGTCGGTGCTCGCGATCGCGGCGTCGGTGATCGCGATCACGGTCGCGGCGTTCGGCGCCGCGTCGATGAACCCCGTCCGGTTCGCTCTCGTTTCCTCGTATTTTCTGCTCCCCGTCTATCTCCTGTTCCGGCCGCTGGCGGCGCTCTTTCTCCGGGTCGTCTCCGTCGCCTTCCCGAACCTGCCCCGCGAGATGGCGAGCCCGTTCTTTCTCTTCTCCGGACCGCGTGACGACGGCGCGGGC
>JBEKAW010000231.1:0-6580 GCA_050015715.1 Candidatus Krumholzibacteriaceae bacterium | reverse complement strand
CTTCCGTAATCCGGCTTCGACGTTCCCTGCATGATGCCCGCGTTCTCCTTGAACTGCCTTCTCACGTCGTTGATGATGTAGTAGGCCGCTTTTCCCACCGCGCGAATGGCGAGACTGCTGAAGATGAACACGAGCGTCGCTCCCAAGAGGCCGCCGACGAAAACGACCGGCTTGGACAGATCGATGCCGAAAATGCCGTGCGGCTTGATTTCATTGAGGTACGCGCTGAACAGAAGGAACGCGGCGAGCGCGGCGGAACCGACCGCATAGCCCTTCGTCAGGGCCTTCGTCGTGTTGCCCACCGCGTCGAGCCGGTCCGTCTTCCTCCTGATGTTCTCCGGCTGATTGCTCATTTCGGTGATGCCGCCCGCGTTATCGGTGATCGGGCCGAAGGTGTCCATCGCCAGCACGTACCCGCACGGAGCGAGCATGCCCATCGTGACGATGGCGGTTCCATAGAGGCCGCCGTTGTCCAAACCGGTGTAGCGGCCGAGGAAATATGATCCGAGGAGCGCCGCCGAGATCACGATGGAGGGGAGCCACGTCGTCTCGAGACCCACGGCGAAGCCCGTGATGATGTTTGTTCCCGCGCCCGTCTGCGACGCCTCCGCGATTCCCTTCACCGGCCGGTGATCGTACGACGTGTAGTAGTTGGTGATGACACTGAAGATCACGCTCGTCGTGATTCCGATGACGCCGATCGCGAAGAACGTCAACCAGTGCTCGCCGAGCATGACGTAGCTCGCGATCCCGAAGCCGATCGCGGCGAGAATCCCCGTGATGAGGTACCCCTTCGTGAGCGCCGCCATCGGGTCCCCGTCCTCTTTGACGGAGACGCTCATGACGCCCACCGCGGAGGCGATGATTCCAAAGCTGCGCGCAACCAGGGGGAAAATGATTCCGTAGAGGCCGAGCACGGGGAACAGCGCGATCCCGAGAATCATGGCGCCGATGTTCTCCGCGGCGGTCGATTCGAAGAGGTCCGCGCCTCTTCCCGCGCAGTCGCCGACGTTGTCGCCGACGAGGTCGGCGATAACCGCGGGATTCCGGGGATCGTCCTCCGGGATTCCCTTTTCGATCTTGCCGACGATGTCCGCGCCGACGTCCGCCGCCTTCGTGTAAATGCCGCCTCCGAGCTGCGCAAACAGGGCGACGAAGCTCGCGCCGAATCCGAAGCCGACGATCACGAGCGGCGTCTCCGTCGGATTCGAAGCTCCGCCGTACATGTAGAACAATCCGACGACGCCGAGAAGGCTCATGGCGACGACGAAGAGACCCGAAACGGCGCCTCCCCGCAGGGCGATTCTGAGCGCGTTGTTGAGGCTCGATCTCGCGGCGCTCGCGACCCGTACGTTCGCCCTCACCGAGATGTACATCCCGACGAATCCCGCGATGCCGGAGCACAGCGCCCCGACGATGAAGGCGAAGGCCGTTTTCCCCGCATAGCCGGGGTGGTTCGGCACGGGCCACAGCGAATACGCGGTGAAGATGAGCAGCGCCACGACGATCGCGAGAATGCCGATGGTGGAATACTGCCGTTTCAGAAAGGCGTTGGCGCCCTGTCTGATGGCGTCGGAAATCTCCTGCATCTCGCTCGTTCCCTTGTCCTGCCTGAGAACGTAGAACGCGAGGTATACCGCGAACAGGAGCCCCGCCAGACTGATGAGGAACGCAAGCTCGATCACTCTCAACCCCCTTGCTCGATGCCGGTAGTCACCGTTTTTCTCGGCGCAGGATTATATCAGGTCGAATTCGAATGTAAAGGGAATAAGACTCTCTTGATAGAGGCTTGCACAAAGCGCCGGGTTGAAATAGAATAACGGACGCGCGACGGGTTCGATTGAAACTTCACGCGGGGCTTGAACGGAAATGGACGTTTCATGATACTCGACAGGATCACCAAGATATTCGAGCTCGTGTTCTACGTGGTCACGAGCGCCGGAATAGTATCGGGGGTTCGAAGCTGGCTGAGCCAGGTGAAGGGGAAGAACCGGTACGAATGCGCCAAGAACATGATCGCGGGGGCGTACCGGATCAGGGATCAGATCGAGCATTGCCGCTCTCCGTTCATGTCCGCGCACGAGTGGGTCGATAGAAAGGCCAAGGACGATGAAGCTCCGGGCGAGAAGTTCGCGCGCGTCAGCTACTACGCCTACCGGAGGAGATTCATCCGCGTGACGGACGCCCTAAATCTGTGGCTTCCGACGGTCACCGAAGCCGAGGCCCTGTTCGGGAAGGAAGCCCGTGATCAGGCGGGAAAGCTGGAGCACGTGATCGCCAAGCTGAACAGCGCGATTGAAATGTATCATCAGATGCTCCTGCATGAGCATCGGGATCAGAAACTGTACAAGAGACTGGAGAACACCATCTACGGGGTGCATCCGGGAATAGCCAAGAAAGAAGATCTGGAAGAAGATTTCAACGACGACGGTTTTCAATCGAGCCTGGATGACTCGATACGATCGATACGAGAGTATTTCACCCAGTTCATCAAATAGCCGGGAGGATCGGGCCCCGAGGCGTCGAGACGGAGCGCCTCGCGCCCCTGCCCCTCGTGATACTCGCCCATGCGGTCAGCGCCGACGGCTGCCATCTCGCCCTCATGACGACGAACGCGGCCGGCAAGAAGTACTTTGTGCTCGTCGACGGCAAGGCCGGGCCGCGGTTCGATGCCATCGCGGACAGCTCGCTCGTTTTCAGCGCGGATGGAAAGCGGCTGGCGTATACCGCCAGCAGAGGCGGGAAATCGGTCGTCGTCGTCGACACGCTGAGCGGCCCGGAGTTCGATCGCGTCACGAGCGCGCTCGTTTTCAGCCCGGACGGGAAACGGCTCGCCTATGCGGCCGCGAAGGGGGCGCGAGCGCTCGTGGTCGTCGACGGGGTGAGCGGGCCGGAATTCGATCGCATCGTGGGCGCGCCCGTCTTCAGCCCGGACGGGACGCGGCACGCATACGTCGCCAAGGCCGGGGCGCGAGCGTTCGTCGTCGCCGACGGGGTGGGCGGGCCGAAATTCGATCTGATCGTGGGCGCGCCCGTCTTCAGCCCGGACGGAAAGCGCATGGGTTACCTCGCGTTGAAAGGTGAACGGTGGCTCGCGGTCGTCGACGGACGGGCCGGGCCGGAGTTCGACGGAATCGAAAATCCGCTCGTCTTCAGCCCGGACGGGAAGCGCGTCGTCTACGTGGCCAGCACGGGAGGGAAGGATCTCGTGGTCGCCGACGGGGTGAGGGAGCCGAAGTACGACGCAATCGCCGGCGCGCCCGTTTTCAGCCGGGACGGCAAAAGGCTCGCGTACTCCGCGAAGGCCGGCGCGCGCGAGTTCGTCGTCGTCGACGGGGCGAGCGGGCCCGAGTATGACGGGATCGTGAGCGCGCCCGTGTTCAGCCCGGACGGGACGCGGCTCGCCTACGCGGCCAGAATGGACAAGAAGCAGTTCGTCGTCGTCGACGGGGCGAGCGGGCCCGAGTATGACGGGATCGCGAGCGCGCCCGTGTTCAGCCCGGACGGGACGCGGCTCGCTTACATAGCCAAGAAGGACAAGAAGCGGCTCGTGGTCGTCGACGGACGGGCCGGGCCGGAGTTCGACGGGATCGGCAGGGGGGACCCCGTGTTCAGTCCGGATGGAAGACGGGTCGCCTACGTAGCCATGAAGGGCGAGGGTCAGAAGCAGTCCGTCGTCGTCGACGGTCTCAGCGGGGTGGAGTACGATGCAATCGCCGGGAACTCGCCCGTTTTCAGCCCGGACGGGATGCATTTCGCCTACATTGCCAACAAGGGCAGGATACAGTTCGTCGTCGTCGACAGGAAGAGCGGGCCCGAGTTTGCCGCGATCGCGGGCGGCCCGGCCTTTCACGGAGACGGAACGCTGGAGTACATCGCCATGCGATACAGCGGGCTGTACCGCGTGAAACACCGGTTCTGACGCCGCGCTTCCGGAGAGCCTCATCCTTCCCCGCGTGCCGTGAGCCCCGCGTGTTGAATATATCACGCCGCCGGCGTATATTACCGGTGTTGGCCGCGTTGCTCCGCTCGTACGGGAATCGGACCAGCGCGCCGCGCGGCGTGGGAGCGCATGAGGTCTTCAGCTGCCATTTCGGTGATTCTCCACGGGCTCGTCCTCGGCGCGCTCGTTGTGCAGTGGCACGCCGTCACCGCCATGCACATCCCCGAGGGCATCTACTCGGTACGGCTTCTCGGGCCGGTCGGCGGGTCCGGTTCGCCGGGTAACGGGCCGGGCGGCGACAGGGTGCGGATCACGACGAGCGAGGGGGCGACGAAGAAGGCGGCGGCGCGCAAGGACGAGCCGACAACCGCCGTGCCGAAAGAGAAGGAGACGTCGGAGGACAAGAGCGCGGTCAAGCCGGAGCCAAAGGTCGCCGCGAAGGATTATGACGTCGGCGAGCCGGAGGGAGAGGTCCTACCCCTTCAGGGAGGCGGCGGCGGGGGCGGCGGGGGAAGCGGGGGCGGGGGATGGGGAGGCGGGAGCGGCGCCGGCGGCGGCGGCGGATACGGGGTCCGGAACGCGATCGTCGAGCCCAAGCTTCTCTATATCCCCTGGCCGAAGTACCCGGCCGGAGTGAAGCCCCTGGAGCATGGGAGCGTCGAGCTTCTTCTCCTCGTGAACACACGCGGCGAGGTCGAGGACCTCAAGGTCACCCGAAGCCTTCCCATCGAGCAGCTCAACGCCATCGCCGTTCAAGCGGCGAGAAAGATCCGTTTCACTCCCGGCTTCAACAACGGGGTCCGCACCCCCATGTGGGTGCGCCTCTCGATCGATTTCCAGCCGCGTTAGGCTCCATCCGGTAACGGCATAAGCGATAAAAGGTTTCCACGGCCCGCTCATTCGAGCGTCTTGACTGGGATTCGAAATTCCTATATGTTATCCCATTCGCCCGGGAGACCGGTCCCGGTCCGGGGGGAGATACAAACGTCCGAGATGAGGCGCAGGGTGCCGAAGTGATTAAGACATCGAGCCTGATCGCTCCGAACATGCTATCGGCCAATCTCAAGGCCCGTGACAAGGCCTCGGCCTTCGCGGAGATCGTCCGGCACGTCGCCAGGGCCCGGAAGCTCCGGAACGAGGAGGCGCTGCTCTCGACCCTCCAGGAGCGGGAAAGCAAGGGGACGACGGGCATCGGCGACGGCATCGCCATTCCCCACGCCCGGATCGAAGGATTGAAGGAAGTCGTATTCTTCGTCGGCGTGTCGCGGGAGGGCATCGACTACGGCGCGATCGATGGAAGCCCCGTTCATGTCGTCTTCCTCTTTCTTACGCCGCAGGCCGACACGGAGACGCATCTCAAGATCCTTTCCCGGATCAGCGGCCTCGCCGGCAACAAGAGCCTCATCCGGAAGATGATCGCGGCGCAAACCGACAAGGGGCTCTACGACGTCCTCAAGACCGAGGAGCTGAGTTGGGCGAGCTTCATCTCGCTGACGGAAAAGGAGATCTTCCTCGAGCTCGAGACGGGTCAGAGCGGCCTCACGGACGAGGACGCGGGAAAGCGGCTCCTCGTCTACGGCGGGAACAGGCTCAAGCAGCTCGGCAAGAAATCGCTCTTCAGGCGGTTCCTCTACAATTTCACGAATCAACTGGCCCTCCTCATGTGGGTCGGCGCCGTTCTCGCCTTCCTCGTCGGCATGGCGGAGGTTGGCTGGGCCATCATCGCCGTCATCTTCATCAACGCCTTTTTCAGCTACTGGCAGGAGTACCGGGCCGAGCGGGCCATCGACGCCCTCAAGAAGCTCATCCCCTCCTATGCCCGATGCGTCCGGGGGGGGAAAGAGCAGCGGGTCCTCGCGGAAGAGCTGGTCCCGGGCGACATCATCCAGCTTGACGAGGGGGACAACATCGCGGCCGACGCCCGACTCATCGAGGCCCATGACCTGCGGGTCGACAACAGCGTCTTTTCCGGCGAGTCGAAGCCGTCCTACAAGACGTCCGAGGTGTTCAAGAACGGCAAGAACTTTCTCTGGACGGAGCTGCCGAACCTGATCTTCGCCGGCACGAGCGTGGTCTCGGGCAACGGTCTCGCCGTCGTCATCGCCACGGGGATGAGCACCGAGATCGGCCAGATCGCCTACCTCACGCAGACGGTCAAGGAGGATATCAGCCCGCTCCAGCGCGAGATCGGCCGCCTGACCAAGGTCATCACGCTGGTCGCCGTCATCATGGGCGCCGCGTTTTTCTTCGTCGGGACGTCTCTCGCCAAGATGTCGTTCGTGGCCGCCTCCATCTTCGCCATCGGCATCATTCTCGGAAACGTGCCGGAGGGCCTCATGCCGACGGTCACCATGGCCCTGGCCCTCGGAGTCCAGAGGATGGCCAAGCGGCACGCCCTCATCAAGAAACTGTCCTCCGTCGAGACGCTCGGCTGCACGAACGTCATCTGCACGGACAAAACGGGGACGCTCACGACCAATCAAATGTGCGTGAGAAAGATCTGGCTCAACGGCAAGGTCATCGAGGTGGAGGGTTCGGGCTACGAGCCCGAAGGAGAGTTCTCGTGCTGCGGGAGCCGCTATCTCCCGGGAGCGTCCGGAGGGGACCGGTTCGACCTCCTCATGCGGTCGGGCGTCC
>JBEKAW010000230.1:0-4087 GCA_050015715.1 Candidatus Krumholzibacteriaceae bacterium | reverse complement strand
GGCGAGGAAGCGATTCGGGGAGGCGGTGACCCCCGAGGTGATCTCGGCGTCATATGCCCGGATCAGCAGGGATCCGAGGAGCGTCGCCGCGCTCCGGGAGGAGGCGAGAGGCGCCGTCGCGAAGGCCCGCGCCTCGAACGAACGGATCGTGTTCGGTCTCGGACATTCGTCGGTCGCCGAGCACGCCGTTCTGAACATCGACATTACGGGCATCTCGCGGCTCGCCGTCGAGGAGATCGAGCATTTCAGGCTCGCCTCCTATACGGAGAAATCGCAGCGCTACATCCGCCTCGGGAAGGACATCGTCGTCCCCGCCGAGCTGAAGGGCAGCCGCCTCGAGAAGGAATTCCGCTCGCTCGCGAGTAGTTTTCACAAGACATACGAGGATGCCTTCAGGGCGATCGCCGCGTGCGGGGAGGAGCCGGGGGCGGCGAAGGAGGATGCCCGCTACCTCATGCCGCTCGCGACCGCGACGCAGCTCGGCATGACGGTGAACGCCCGCGAGCTCGAATACATGATCCGCAAGCTGGCCGCGCATCCCCTGGAGGAGCTGCGCGCCTTTTCGCGGCGCACGTTCAGGGTGTCGAAGGGGCTGATTCCGTCCCTCATCAGGTATCCGGAGCCGGGCCTCCACGACCTCGAGGCCCCGGACGCGAAGCGGGAGATATGCGCGATGGCCGGGGGCCGCGGGGGCAGGGGGCAATCGCGCGGAGGACGGGTGCGGCTCGTCGACGCGACTGCGGACGCGGACGTGCGCCTCGCCGCGTGCATCATTTTCTCTTCATGCCGGATTCCGATGGCCGAGGCCGCGGCGGCCGCTTCGAAGCTCGGGAGGCGGAAGCGGGAGGCGATCATCGCGGCGACGATGAGGAGCATGGAGGCGCACGACACGGTCTGGCGCGAGTTCGAGAACATTCACTTCACGTTCGAGCTCACCGTTTCGGCGTCCTGCTACGCCCAGCTCAAGCGCCACCGGATAGCGACGCTCGTGGTCCAGCCGTACGATCCGGGTCTCGGTATCTCCATCCCGCATTCGTTCGAGCGCGCGCGGTCCGTGCGTTTGATCCGCGACGCGGCCGAGCGCTCGGAGCGATTCTACCGGTCGCATGCGGACGATCTCGCTCGGGCGGCGGAGTACGTTCTCTTGAACGGCCACCGGAGACGGGTTCTCCTGGCCATGAACCTCAGAGAGCTCTACCGCTTTTCCCGGCTGAGGAGCGACATGTCGGCGCAGTGGGAGATACGCGAGGTCTCGGACGAGATGTGCCGCCTCGCCGCTGAAAAGGCGCCCTGCGGGGCGAGCCTCCTCGGCGGCAAGGACAGGTTCCTGGAGCGCAGGCGCGCGCTTCGCCCCGGCGAATAGGATCAAACGGGGCGGTTCTCGCGCGCCCTGGAGATGGTGTGGAGAACTTCATCGATCTCGTGAAGAGACGCAGAAGCATCCGGGCCTACCGGGCCGATCCGATCCCGCGAGCGCTCATTGAATCGTGCATCGAGGCCGTTCGCTACGCGCCGAGCGCGTCGAACACGCAGGGCTGGCGGTTCATCGTAACGGAGGGCGAGCTCAAGGACCGGCTCGTGCGGGCGGCGATGGGAGGCGTGGTCGTGCCGAACAAATTCGCTCTCAAGGCGCCCGTCGTGGTCGTGCTCGCGATGGAGCTCAGCGTCGTGACGCACCGGCTCGGCGCGCGCATCAAGGATATCGATTATCACCTCGTCGACGCCGGGATCGCCGGAGAGCATTTCGTTCTCCAGGCCGCCGAGCTCGGTCTCGGCACGTGCTGGATCGGATGGTTCAACAAGGCCGCGGTTCGCAAGCTCCTCAAGATACCCGCGCTCTGGGACATTCCGGCGCTCATCACGCTCGGGTACCCGGCGGAGGACCCCAAGCCGAAGGAGCGGCGCCCGGCGGCCGACATCTGCACCTTCAGGGACGGGGAATAAGCTTCAGATAAATCTCGTTGTACTGGCGGGCGATCGCGGACCAGTCGTGATTGCGCCGGACCGTCTCGCGGGCCTTCGCGCCGAGCGCCTCGGCCTCGGCCCGGTTCTCGAGAGCGCGGCGGATCTGCGCGGCGAGGGATCCAGCGTCCGAAACGCGGAAGGACAGCGCGAGCCCGCGCGCGACGGCCTCGTTTTCGGGGATGTCGCTGTAGACGGTGGGCACGCCGTAGGAGAGACCTTCGAGAAGCGTCATCGACATCGCTTCGTACTCGGAGGGGAAGATGAAGACGCGGGCGTGGGCGTAAAGGGCGAAATACTCATCCCCCGTGAGAAAGCCGACGAAGACGACCCCTTCGGGCGCGCGAGCTTTCAGTTCCTCGAAGTACGCGACGTCCGTGGCGCTCCCGCCCCCCGCGATCACGAGGGGAAGGCGTGTGCCGAGGCTCCGGTACGCCTCGAGGAGGGTGGTGAGCCCCTTCGTGCGCTCGATACGACCGGCGGATGAGAAGAGGTAGCCGCTGGGCTCGAGGTTCCATTTCCGGAGCCATCCCGCGTCGGGCGGCTCGCGGAACGCGATTCCGTTCGGGATGTACGCGACGTCACGTTTGTAGCGCGCCCGGTAGTAGTCGCAGAGAGGCGCCGAGACGCAGGTGACGGCATCGGGACAATGGATGAACATGCGCTCGGCGGCCTTCGACATCACCTTGGCCGCGAGGCTCCACTTCTTGCGGAGATACGCCTGGCCGTGCGATGTCGCGACGACGCCGTATCGAGGGCGCGGGAGCCAGGCGAGGAGACACGGATCCGTGCTGTGTATGTGCACGATGTCGAAGCCCCGGCGGCGCGCGTCGACGGCCGCGTTCCACATATGCGAGATCATCTCGATGTTCTTTGCGTCGCTTCCGGAAACCGTTCTGATGCGGGCCCCGAGATAGTCGTCCGTGGGCTTCGTGTAGCTCTCGTAGCCGTACACGGTGACCGCGTGTCCGAGCGAGACGAGATGGGGCAGGAGCGAATCGACGACGACTTCGACGCCGTGATGCCCCGGCACGCCCTTGATTCCCATGATCGCGATGTTCATTGATCGGTCCCCGGCGTTCAGGCGCGGCACTCGATCGCTTTGCCCCGCATGGTCCGCAGCTTGTTCCTCATGACCCAGAGAGCCGGCCCTATCGGCGCGCGCCGCATCGCCGGAACGGCGGTGCCCGTCATCCAGCAATTGCGGTCGCAGGAGCTCACGCGCGCTCGAATCTCGCTGGCGAGATCGCCGTTCCAGATTTCATCGAACGATTGCGTGTTGAGGTCTCCCATGACCCACGGTTCGTCCGAGCCGTTGCAGGCGAGCACGCGCCCCCACGGGTCGACAAAGAAGGTGTCGGTGCCCGCGCCGCAGGGGATGAGGCGCTTTTCGCCGCGCACGTATGAAAGAAGGCCGAGGTTGAGGTATGCCCTGAACCAGTCCTTCACGCGCTTCCTGACGGACGAGCGCGGGGAGCGCAGCAGCGCCTCGATGAAGCGGCACAGACTGTCGTCCACCTCGTCGACGTTCTCGATCCTGTTGTCGTTCTTGTAGAAATAGAATGAGTTGTGGACGACCGCGTTGGCGAGCTCGATGTTCATCGAGGCGGCGAGCGTGTAAACGTCGATGAGGTCGCGGCAGTTCTCACCCGATATCGTCATGGCAAATCCGATATCCTCGAGCCCGAGGCGCTCGAGCCGCAGAATCCCGCGCATCGCCCGGTCAAAGCCGTCGGGGAGCCCCCGCAGCCCGTCGTTCGTGGCCGGAAGCCCCTCGATACTGACCCGGACGGTGATGCGGGGGTATGCGCGGGCGATTTCCTCGAGCCGCTCGTAGAAGTAGCCGTTCGTGCTGATCTCGAGCCTCTTCGTTTTCGCGTCGAGAATCTCGACAATCTCCTTGAGGTCCTTGCGGAGAAGCGGCTCCCCGCCCGTGATATTGAGGCGCTTCATGCCGGCGGGGATCTTCCGGAGAATTTGAGGATCGAACTCCTCGGATGCCTTGGTCGGATTCTGCCAGGCCTGGCACATGCAGCATTTCGCGTTGCAGCGGTAGGTCGTTATTATCGCGCATTCCACAGCAGTGTTCTCCAGTTTCCTCGGAACTCCGGGCGCCCGGGTCATC
>JBEKAW010000229.1:0-4135 GCA_050015715.1 Candidatus Krumholzibacteriaceae bacterium | reverse complement strand
TCGTCGGAATCATGGACATCCCCGCGGCGCGGGCCCTCCGCAGGTCCTTGTGCGGGAAGTCGAGGATCACCTGGTCGTTCGTGTACGCGTGGATCGTCGTCATGAAGCCGTTCGCGATTCCGAAGGAATCCTGGAGAATCTTCGCGATCGGCGCGATGCAGTTCGTCGTGCAGGAGGCCGTCGATATGACGTGGTGCTTGTCGTTCTTGTAGAGCTTGTCGTTGACGCCAATCACGATCATGATGTCCGGATCCGGGGACGGCGACGAGATGATGACCTTCCGCGCCCCCGCCTCCATGTGGAGGGATGCGTCCTTGCGCTTGCGGAACTTGCCCGTCGATTCGATGACGACGTCGACCCCGAGCTTCTTCCACGGAAGGGCCGCGGGGTTCTTCTCCGCCAGCACCTCGATCTCGCGGCCGTCGACGACGAGGTATTTGTCGTCCTTGACCGCCACGGCGCCCTTGTACTTTCCGTGCACCGAGTCGTACTTGACGAGGTGGGCGAGCGTCGCCGCGTTCGTGAGATCGTTGACCGCGACGATCTCGAATTCCTTGTCTCTTATTGCCTCGCGAAAAACGAGGCGGCCGATTCTTCCGAAACCGTTAATGGCAACCTTTATCGCCATCGGGCCCTCCTTCTTGTCGCCGTGTGTCCCCTACCTGGCTTTGCCTTCGCTGCCGAAGAGCTTTACCTTCTCCCGCACGACCGCCGCGATCGCATCCCGGCCGGGACCGAGGACCTTGCGCGGATCGATCTCCTCGGGTTTCTCCGCGAGCGCTTTTCGAACGTACGCGGTGAACGCGATGCGCATGTCAGTGTCAATATTGACTTTCGTGATCCCCCGCCGGATCGCCTCGATGATCGCGGCGTCGGGGACCCCCTTGGCCCCCTTGATTGCGGCCCCGAACTTGTTGGCGAGATCGACGTTCTCCTGCTTGACGCCCGAGGCGCCGTGGAGCACGAGGAGCGTCGAAACGCGCGAGGCGATCTCGCTGATGCGGTCGAGCGCGAGGTTTGCTTCCCCCTTGAACTTGTACGCGCCGTGGGACGTTCCGACCGCGATCGCGAGCGCGTCGACCCCGGTGCGCTTGACGAACTCGGCGGCCTGCGCCGGATCGGTGAGCATCGCGTCCCGCTCGGCGACCGAGACGTTGTCCTCTATCCCCGCGAGCTTCCCGAGCTCCCCCTCGACGGAGACGCCCTTTGGACGGGCCTTCTCGACGACCGCGCGAGTCACCGCGATATTCTCCTCGAAGGGCAGCGCGGAGCCGTCGATCATGACCGAGGTGAACCCTCCCTCGATGCATTTCACGATAACATCCATATCTTTCCCGTGGTCGAGATGGAGGGAGATGGGGACCTTTTTCTCTTCGGCCGTGAGCCTCACCATGGAAACGATGTTCCTGAAACCCGCGTACTTGATGGCGCCCTCCGAGAGCGCGATGATCGCGGGGCTTCCGAGCTCCTCCGCCGCGCCGGTTATGGCCTGGAGAAACTCCATGTTGTTTATGTTGAAGGCGCCGACCGCGTACTTTCCCTTTCGGGCGGCCGACATGAGCTCCTTGTTGGTGACGAGCACGTTTTCCTCCCTTTTTGCGGACCCCTTCGTTCTCGCCAAAGTAGCGCAATACTCACACATTGGGCCGACCCTGTCAAGCCAGAGATGGGAAGGCGCGCGGGCCGCCGGGAGCCCGGTCCGCGGGAGCCGGCGCCCCCGGGAATCAGTCCCTGACCCGTCCCGCCGCGAGCACCGCGATCGAGGAAGGTTCGGCCTGCTCGAGCGCCGCGACGCACGCGGCCGCCGTCTCCCCCGTCGTCACGAGGTCGTCCACGAGGATCGCCTGCCGGCCCCTGATGAGATCCGCCCGCAGCGTGCCGAAGGCCTCCCGCACGTTGAGCGCCCTCCGCTCCCGCTCGAGCGTCGACTGGCTCCGCGTGTTCCTGATTCTCCCGAGAACCCGCCCGTCGACATCGAGCCCGAGCCGCTCCCCCACGTCCCGGGCGAGGAGAAACGCCTGGTTGTAGCCGCGCGATTTCTCCCGCGACGGGTGGAGCGGAACGGGAACGAGCGTCGTCTTCGCGGCATCGAAAGCGCCCGGCGCGGCGCGGTAGTCCTCGAGCGCGCGGGCCATCCACCACCCGAGGGCGGGGACGGCGGTTCTCCCGCCCGAGAACTTGAGGAATCGCACGAGGGCGAGCAATTCGTCATTCGTATAGAACGGACAGACGAGCGGCACGCTCCGGCCCGGAGACCCGGGAAGCGCGAGCAGGCCCCGGGGCCGCGCCGGCTCGAGCTTCAGCCAGCACGCGTCGCACAGAACGCGCGCAGGAAGGGAGATCCCCGGGCAGAGATCGAGGGTGCACGGCGCGGCGAGGAAATCCCGCATCCGGCCGCCGGAGCTCCCGCGCTCCCCCGTTCCCGCGAAGGCCCCGAGGGGACCGAGCTCCCGAGCGCAGCCGAGACACGACCGCGGCACGAGCGCGTCGATGAGAAAGGAGAGAAATCCCCGCACCGCACACCACACCCCTTCAATCCACTCGCGGGGAAAGGGCCCCGAGACGGGCCGCGAATGCCTCTACCGGGAGGACTCCGGGACATGCTCCCGGGCCGCTCCACGGTTCCCGCGCCGTGCGCGCGCCGACTGGATCACGAGAACCAGGATGCCCGTCGCGACGACGCAGATGCTTATGAGCTGGCTCACCGTCATGAGGCGCGAGATGCGCGCGGAGGCCTCGTAGTATCGAAAGAAGTCGATCACGTACCGGCCCGCGCCGTTGAGAATGCATAGGAGACCGAACGTGAAGCCGGTGAACGGACGCCTCCGGTCGAGGGCGAGGAGCGCGAGCGCCGTGACGAGACCGTACAGCGAGTCGTAGAGCTGTGTCGGATGCAGCGGTATCCCGGGGCAATAGTATCCCGCGGGCGAATGCGCCGGAAAAACGACTCCGAAGATCGAATGCGTCGGATTGCCGAAACAGCAGCCGCTCAGGAAGCAGCCGATCCGGGTGAAAAAGAACCCGAGGGCGATCGAGGGAGCGCAGGCATCGGCAACGAGCAGGAAGGAGAGCCTCCTCCGCCGCAGATAGACGAAGGCCCCGGCCAGCGCGAGGAGAAAGCCGCCGTAGAACGTCGCTCCCCCCTGCCAGAGCGCGACGATGTCGAGAAGGCTGTGGTAGTCGTCGCGGTGGGTGAGGATATAGAGCGTCCGCGAGCCCACGACGGCGGCGAGAATGAGGACGATGCTCATGTCGTAGATGTGATCCGGGTTGATTCCCCTCTTCCCGGCGCGTCTGGCGGCGAGGACGATCCCGATCCAGAAGCTCAGCGCGAGCATCGCGCCGTAGGAGTAGATCTTGAGCCTGCCGATCTCGATCAGTATGGGATGCACACGGCCCTCCTAGTATTCGTAAAAGCGCACGCTGAAGTTGAGGAGCACGCCGATGAGGAAGCAGCTCACGACCATCGAGGAGCCGCCGTAGCTTATGAAGGGGAGCGGCAACCCCGCCACCGGCGTGAGCCCCGTCGTCATCCCGATGTTGACGACGACGTGAACGGCGAAATACGCGCAGATGCCGACGCACGCGAGCGACGCGAAGCGGTTCTTCAGCTTCGTGGCGAGGTAGAGCCCGCGGATGACGATGATGGAGAACAGGACGAGAATCACGAGCGCCCCGAGGAATCCGAGCTCCTCGGAGATCACCGAGTAGATGAAATCGCTGTGGCGCTCGGGAAGGAACGCGAGGAGCTTATGCGTTCCGTGCAGGAATTTCTTCCCCATGAAGCCCCCCGATCCGATCGCGAGCTTCGACTGGTAGACCTGCCACCCCGAGCCGAGCACGTCCGATGAAGGCCTCAGAAACGTGAGTATGCGCTTCTGCTGATACGGCTCGAGCCTGTTCCACACCATGGGGACGAGCAGCATGACGCCGAGGTTCAAGCCGACGAGAGCGATGCTCCGGACGAGATCGCGCCTTCGCCGGTACGCGGCGACGAGAATCACGATGAAGAACAAGAGAAGAAAATACGGGTAGCCCCCGTGCTCCGTCGCCGTCGCGCTGTAGATCGTGAGCAGGGCGCTCAGGAGGGGCGTCATCGCGAGGATGAGGAGGCTCTCGTCGATCCCGCGCCAGT
>JBEKAW010000228.1:0-4141 GCA_050015715.1 Candidatus Krumholzibacteriaceae bacterium | reverse complement strand
GTATCAGGGCGCTCTCGATTTCCATGTGCCCTCGCGGCCGATGACGGCCGATTACACGCTCTCGGCGTTTCCGGCGGGGGAGAAGCTTCTCTTCGACGTGACCCGCGACGAATCCCCCGTCCTTTGCACGGGATGGCAGGCGGCGACGGGCGGGCTCGTCTTCGGAGATTCGCTGTACGGGGGACCGCGGCATTACGCGGCGGTATCCCGCAACGCGTTCAAGAAGCCCGCGCTCTCGGTCGTGACCGTGCCGTCTCTCAGGGACGAGACGCTGTGCCCCGAGATGGTGATCATCTACCACCAGAGTTTCCGGAGCGCCGCTTCTCTGCTGCAGGCGCATCGCGACAAGGCGCTCGATGTGCGCGCGGTCGATGTCGCGGACGTGTATGCCAATTTCTCGGGAGGGCACAAGGATCCGATCGCGATCCGCAACTATCTCAAGTTCCTCTACGACAAAAGCACGTGCGGCGGCGGCGCCGAGCCGGCGCTCAAATACGTCCTCCTCATCGGGAACGGCACGTACGATCCGCGGAACCTGCTCGGCCAGAATAACGACTTCATTCCGTTGTATTTCAGCGTCACGTATCCGAACGAGGAAGAGGGAATCGAGGACGAGGATTTTCTCGTGAAGTTCGGCGGCCCATCCGATCATGCCCCCGAGCTCGCGATCGGGAGGATGACCGTTCTCACCGACCGGGAGGCGAACGCATGGGCGCAGCGCATCATCGATTACGAGGATAGGCCCGAGCGCGGCGCCTGGATGGACAAGGCGATTCTCTGCGCCGACGACGAGTTCTCGACCGTGCGGCAGGACGATTTCGAGTTCCTCATTTCCACCGAGGATCTCGCGGCACGCACGGGCCCGTTCCCGACGGCGATCGATTTCGAGAAGATCTACCTGCACCTCTATCCGTTCGTCGGAGACGTGAAGCCCGCGGCGCGGAACGACCTGATCAAGGATTGGAGCGACGGCGCCCTCATCGTTGAATACAACGGGCACGGCTCGCCGGTTCAGATGGCGGACGAGCGCGTCATGGTCAATCCCGACATCTATTCCCTCACGAACGGGAGCCGGCGCCCTCTGTTTCTCTCGTTCTCCTGCTCCGTCGGCGATCTCGAGTCGCCGTATCACCGGAGCATGGCGCAGAACATGGTGACTTTCGACGGGGGGGGCGCGATCGGGACGATCTCCGCGGCGGCCCCCACGTACCTCTATCCGAACGAGCTTCTCAACGAAATGATCTTCGAGAAGATTTTCACGTCGAAGGACAGCACGGGGACGCGCCCCGTCGGCTACGCCCTTCAACTCGCGAAGTATTCGATCGCCGCGAGCCAAGGGTACGAGAGCAACAACGTGAAGTACATCCTTCTCGGCGACCCGGCGATGAGCCTCGCGATGCCGGCGTACAAGGTCGTGCACGAGACGGCCCCGATCGACACGATGCGCACCAGCAACCGGTACCGGGTCACGGGGGCGATCACGCAGGGCGGCCGGGCGCTCACGTCATTCAACGGAACCGCCGACGTGACCGTTCAGGAATCCGAGCAGAGGGTTCACGAGAGTCTCGTCTCCGGCGGGGTTCCCATCGTCCTCGATTACGTGTTGCCCGGCAAGGATCTCTTCCGCGGGACGGTCGACGTCACCGGCGGACGGTTCACGGTCGAGTACGTCGTGCCGCGGCGTTGCCATACCGGCCCCGGGGCGAGAATCCGGAGCTACGTCTCGTCGCCGTCCATGGACGGGGTCGGCGCGTGCGACACGCTCGTGATCGTTCCGGCGGACACCGTACGGGCGGATCTCGAGCCGCCGAAGGTGCATCTGTACTTCTCGGGGCAGGCGACGAAGGTAAAGGCGGGGGCGAAGCTCATAGCCGATATCTCGGACCCGGACGGCATCGCGATACTCGGCACCGATCCCCAGAGCTCGATCTTTCTCGAGTTCGACGGGAGCGGCTACCCGGTCTACGTGACCGATTACTTCACGTACGACCACGGCTCGTACACGACGGGGAAGGTCGAGTATCCGCTGTCCGCCGATTTCAAGCCGGGGCCGCATACGGTTTTCATCAAGGCGTTCGACAATCTCGGGCTCGCGGCGTCCGATACGCTCAGGTTCGAGATCGTCGAGGAGGGGCTCTATCAGGTGAGCGACGTTTTCAATCTGCCGAACCCCTTCTCGAAGGGCACGAATTTCGTATTCCAGGTGACGAATCCGGCCGATGCGAGGCTCTCCGTTTTCACGGTGTCGGGAATCAGGATCTGGGAGCGGCGCATAACGGCGCTCGAGGGGTTCAACAGCATATACTGGGACGGGAGGGACCTTGCGGGGGACCGCGTCGCGAACGGCACGTATCTCTACGTACTGGACGTCGACTTTCAGGGTTCGTTTCACAGGACGGAGACGGTCAGGGGAAAGGTGGTCTACTTGCGATAGCCGGACCGGCGGGGCGGGGAGCCGCTTCGAGAGCGTACGCACCGTCAAGCCAAACTGCTTGACCCGGCGGGCCTCGGGCTATAATAATTAGGTAACTGGCAGAACGGAGGACCTACGTATGATGAAGAATCGAACGATGGGCGCGCTCATGGTGCTCGCATTGACCTTTTCGGCGGGAGCGCTGCATGCGCAGGGGGAGGCGGGAGCGCAGTGCCTCATCATACCCCCGAGCGCGCGGGCGAACGGGCTCGGGCAGAGCTACGTCGCCATCGCCGATGACGCGACGGCCAGCTGGTGGAACCCGGGCGGCCTCGCCTTCGTCAATGTGGCAGTGGATCTCATGCATTCGCAGCTTGTTCCGGAGCTCGCGTCAGACGTCTTCTATGAGTACATGGGGGGCGTGGCGAAGGTCCAGGGGTTCGGAACGGTCGGAGGCTCGCTCATATACCTCTCGTACGGGACGTGGCAGGGGACGGATCCCAACAACAATCCCACGGGCGAGTACTCTTCATGGGAGATTGCGCCGACCCTGAGCGGCGCCGTGAAGGTGCTCGACGATCTCGGCCTCGGCATGAATATCAAGTTCGTCTATATCGACCTCGCTCCCGCGTCGGCGACCGTCGACAAGCAGCCGGGGAGAGGGCACTCGGTCGCCGTCGATCTCGGCGGGCTCTGGAAGGTGCCCGATTTCAACGTCTTCGGATACAAGGTTTCGCGACTCAATCTCGGGCTTTGCGTTTCGAACCTCGGGCCCGCCATCAGCTTCGTCAACGTCGATCAGGCAGCCTCTCGTCCGCGCAACCTGCGGGCGGGCTTCGCGTACACGCCGTACTTCAACGAGGTCGGGAGGGTCACCGTAGCGGCGGACTACAACAGACCGCTTGTCAACTTCCAGCGGTCGAGCACGTACGACTTCGGGGCGGAGTTCGCGTACATCGACCTGATCACGGTGCGGGCCGGCTACATACACGACAAGGACGGCAACATCATGGATCCGACCTACGGCCTGGGGTTCAGCTTCAACAAGCGCTACCGGCTCGACTGGGCGAGCGTTCCTCAGTCGAAGGAGCTCGGCAGGGTCAACCGCTGGTCGATCGGAATCACGTTCTAGCCCCTGGGAAAGGCATGACGCACCGTTGGTGGCGAACCGCTCCTGGAAGCTCTGCGCCCTTGCTATACTCCTGACTCTTCCGCCGCTTCCCCTGCGCGCCGGCCGTGTGTCGGTTCTCGGGCGGACGAGCTCCGGCAGCCTCGTTCTCGAGCGCGATTCCGCCGCCGCGCCCGGGGCGTCGAAACACCAGAGAATCTTTTCCTTCGACAGACCGTCGACGAGAGATTTGATCCGCCGCGCGAGACGCTCGCGCGGGACCCTCGGGGCGGCGGGGAACGGCGTCGACACGATCCGGGTCGTGCTCGTCAGGGTCTCGTTCGAGAGCGACCGCGAGGACGCGCTCTCGAGCATATCGACGGGAGGAGATTTTGATCTCACGCCGAACGGAACGGCTCTCATCGATCCGTCCCCGCACAATCGCGATTACTTCAATTCGCACATGGAGGCGCTCAGGAACTACTACCGGTTCCAGTCGTGCGGGCGCCTCGAGATCGTCTGGGAGGTCCTTCCCACGGGCGAGAACGACAGCTACAAGCTGTCCGATCTCGCCGACTACGGGCCGGGAGAATCGGGCTCATGGACGACTGCGAGCCTCA
>JBEKAW010000227.1:0-4153 GCA_050015715.1 Candidatus Krumholzibacteriaceae bacterium | reverse complement strand
CGGTCGATCGAACCGTTCCCCACGACGATGTCGGGGTTGATGATGAGAATCGCGCGACCGCTCGAGAGGCGGATCCCCTGGTTGACGGCCCGCGAGAGCCCCAGGTTCTCGCCGTTCGCGACGACGCGCGCCCGGGGGAAGCGCCCGGCGACCGCCGCGGCCGTCCCGTCCACGGAGGCGTTATCGATGACGATTGTCTCGTACGCGCACGACGGCGCGTGCGCCTCGATCGAGGAGAGACACCGCTCGACGGTAACGCGGCTGTTGTAGGTTATGACGATGATCGAGAGATCCATGCCCCTCCCGGGGTCACGTCGAACGCCACCTGCGGGCTCTCATGAAGCGCAGGCGCCAGACCATCCACGCCGCCTCCCGGACTATCTTCTTCGACATCTTCGAACTGCCGACGCGGCGGTCGACGAAGAGGATCGGAATCTCGGCGATCCGGAACCCCTTCTTCCAGCACATGAAGTTGACCTCGATCTGGAACGAGTATCCGTCGCTCCTGATCCGGTCGAGCGGCAACGCCTCGAGAACCTCGCGCCTGAAACACTTGAATCCTCCCGTCGCGTCCTTGATGGGAAGGCCCGTGACGAAGTGCGTGTACTTGTTCGCGGCGTAGCTGAGGATGAGCCGCTCAAGGGGCCAGTTCACGACCGAGATGCCCCGGATATACCGGGAGCCGACCACGAGATCGTTCGTTTTGATCGCCTCGAGAAATTGCGGGATCGCCAGAGGATCGTGCGAAAAATCGGCGTCCATCTCGAAGACGTACTTCGCGTCGGTCTTGGCGAGCGCATGTTTGAAACCCGTGATGTACGCCGAGCCGAGCCCGAGCTTCCCCGAGCGGTGGATGACCTGCAGGCGGGGATTGGCGGCGGCCATCGAGTCGACGATCCGGCCCGTGCCGTCGGGAGAGTTGTCGTCGATGACGAGGGCGGCGATGCCGCTTCCCAGTCTCAGGACGGCGCCGATGATCTCGGCGATGTTCTCCTTCTCGTTGTAGGTCGGTATGATGACGAGGGCTTCCACGCGTTCACCTCCCCCGTGCGGCAACGATCCCCTGGATCGCGGGGACCAGCGCCGCCGCCGCGAGGCTCACGATCGACACCAGGAGCGAGACACGGAGCAGCCGCGACGAGAACCGCATCCGGATCTCGTGGTCGCCGGGTCCGAGAGCCAGCGCCCGGAGACAGTAATCCGCCGTAAGGATGGGCGTCGCGACGCCGTCGACTTCCGCCTTCCAGTCGGGATAGGCGATCTCGCTCACGACGAGGATGCACGGCTTCTCGACGTGCGCCGCGATCGAGATCGCGTTGAGACCGTATTTCGTGACCCGCGCGCTCGCCCCCGCGGCCGATACGGGCCTGATCGACGGCGCCTCGTTCAGGATCGCCTCGCGGGACGGATCGAAATCGGCGGCGCCGAGCGCCGCGAGCGCGTCCCGCTTCGAGAGCACCCGGAACGCGTCGACGCAGAAGGCGCGCGGGAGCGCGAGCGGATTCGAGTAGAGATACATATCGTTCGATTTCAGAACGAGGGGGAACGGGGAGCCCTCGCGGAAGAGCGGAAAGGCCGAGAGGATGTACTTCGCGTTGAGCATGTCGATGATCGCGGCGGGGTACTTTCCCGCGTTGAACGACGCGAACATCGCGTCGAGAACGTCCTGGTAGTCCTTGAGCTTCGCGGCGTGATAGCCGCCGAGCGAGGAGATACCGAAATTCATGAACCGGTTCTCGCTGAAGAGCGGCGAGCTCACGCCCCATGATCCGAGCTGCGCGGCGGGGGCCGGGAAGAGGCGGAAGCGGGTCGAGTCGGCCCCGAGGAACTTCGTCACCTCGTCGCTCTTCCGGATCTCCTCGCGCGCCGCCTTTTCCGCGATGATCCCCCCCGCCCCCGGCCATCCCTTCTCGGGATGGAGAATGTTCCTGTTCTCGGCGAAGAGATCGACCGCGGCGATGAGCGCGAGCACGAGAACGATCGTATTCGCCAGCACCCGCCGCGACACCGCGGCGAACGCGACAACGACGACCGAGAGGGCGATAGCGACGGTGAGAAGCAGGTTCGCGACGAACGAGGACGCGGCGACATCCACCGCGGCCCCTTTCACCCGCGACTGAACCGCGGCGCTCCCGGCGATTCGATCCCTGATGCCGCCGTTTGCAACGAGAACCAGGACGAAGAGAACGGCCGCTCCGACGAGAATCCAACGCACCCGTTTCGGCTCGAGCCATCCGGGAAGGCTTCCCTCCTCCCGCCGCCTGAGAAACTCCTCGACGCCGAGCGCCATGAGCGTGACGACGGCGAGCTGCTGGATGATGAGCGCCATGACCGGCACCCGGAATTTATTGAAGTACGGAAGCAGCTTGAACATCGGCCCGTAGAGAAGCGGGAAGAACTTTCCGAAGCTGAGCACGGTCGAGCAAACCGCCGCGACCACGAGGAACCATTTCGCCCGGCTCCTGAGGAAAAAGAGCGCAAAGAGCGCGAACGCGACGGTCACGATCCCGAGGTAATTCGGATAGTTGGTGAAGGGCATCTCCCCCCAGTAGGTCGGATAGCCGTACCCGAAGGCCCAGGGGAAGATGAAGGTGAGCATCTCCTTCGGGTGGAGACTCCAGTTCGTCGCATAGCCGTAATCGAGTCCCCCCGCGCCCCCGCCCCCCCTGATCGAGTACGCGGCGTACGCCTGGACCGGGATGAGAAGCACGGAGGCGATTCCCACGGCGACGGCCGCGGCCGCGGCGAGGAACGCGAAGTTCTTCACGACGGCGCTCGTCTGCCGGGCCCTCAGGAGAAAGATCGATTCAAAGATGAAAAGAAGACCGATGAGAAGGTACGTGTAGTACGCGATCTGCACGTGCCCGCGCAGCATCTGAAAACCGAGGACGATCGCGAGGCACGCCGACATCGCGAGACGCCTCTGCCCCCGCATGATGTGCCACGCCAGAAGCAGCGCGTACGGCATGTACGCGATCGAGCACGCCTGCGAGCCGTGCCCGTACGAGCCGATCGCGACGTAGCCGGGCATGAGCATGAAGCTCATCCCCGCCAGCATCGACGCCGATGAGCGCGCGCCGAGGGAGCGGGCGAGAAGATAGACGCCGACACCCGCCATGAGGTAATGGAAGAGGAGCCATGAAAGCTCCGGGAAACGGAGGTAGTGCTGGAACAGGTACGTGACGAACGCCGGAGGATACACGTACGGCGTGAACGAGAGGCTCGCGTAGCTCGGCATCCCGCAGAAGATATAGGGATTCCAGAGAGGATACGTGCCGTCCGCGAGCGCCTTCTCCCCCACCGCGGCGAAATTCATGGGGGCCTGCGCATCGGGAACGAGAAAGACCTTGTTCTGAAAAACGATCTCCGGCATCAGGGCGCAGAGGAGAACAACGAGAATCGCGACGAGCACGAGGGCGCGCCGCCACGGAGCCGCCGACTCGAGACGCTCGAGGAGCTCGAACCCGGGAGCGCCTTTCGGCGAGGGTGCTTCCTTTTTCAAACAGAACCTCCGTCGGTTTCTTTCATAAGTCTACCATCTTTCGCCCGTTCGAGCAAACCCCGAAAGCTGCTTGTCTTGGAGAATCATCCCCCGCGGGCGACGCGCGACGCTCCCCGGAGCGCGCCGCGGAGCAGCGCGAACCGGCCGCTCGCGGCGAGGGCGACGAGCAGCAGCGCGAATCCGGCCCCCTGCACGGGCGCCATGAGGATTCTCCACCAGAGGGGCTTGAAACGCGCGAACAGCCTGGATGTGCTCGCGATCCTGTTCTCGAGCTTGAAAGCCGTCATGCCGCCGCCGCTCGAGGAGCTCACCTTGTGCCGCACGCGGGCGCCCGGCTCGTAGAGGCACTTCCATCCGGCCCGAGCCGCCCTGAGGCAAAAGTCGACGTCCTCGCAGTAGATCGTGTACGACGGATCGAGGAGGCCGATCGCGTCGATGACCTCTTTCTTCACGAGCATCGCGCAGCCGGAGACCCAGCGCGTCTCGCCTCCGCGCTCGGGGTACGTCCCCTCGATTTTGCGGATCGAATCGTGCTTCGGAATCCAGATCAACGGATAGAAACCGCCCCCGCCGTACCAGATGCGGGGCGGCTCGCCGTCGTACACGATTTTCGGGCCGACGATCCCGGCCTTCGGGTCGCTCTCGAGCGCG
>JBEKAW010000226.1:0-4172 GCA_050015715.1 Candidatus Krumholzibacteriaceae bacterium | reverse complement strand
GGAGTTCGGCGGCGTCGAAACCGGGACGGTGTGCGAAGACATGGAGATCACCGTCAGGCTGCAGCGCTACATACGCGAGAAGAAGCTCCATAAGAAGCTCGCCTACCTCCCGCATCCCATCTGCTGGACGGAGGTGCCGGAATCGATCTCGAGCCTCGCGAAACAGCGCAACCGGTGGCAGCGGGGGCTCATCGAATCGCTCCGGTATCACCGGAAGATGCTGTTCAACCCGGCCTACGGCCGTCTCGGCCTCTTTGCGCTCCCGTACTATCTCGTCTTCGAGTTTCTCGGCGCCCCCATCGAACTGCTCGGATACCTCTCCCTGCCCGTGCTGTTCTTTCTCGACGATCTCAACTACCGCTACGCCGCCCTCTTCTTCGCGGTGTCGATCCTCTACGGTGTCCTCCTCTCGGTCGCGTCGATCGTCATGAGCACGTGGCCCGAACGGACTTCCGAGACCGACATGTCCGGCTCGTCGCTCGTCCACTTCGACAGCCAGAAGGACGTCGCCATCCTCATGCTCTACGGGATCCTCGAGAACCTCGGCTACCGGCAGATGATTGTGTGGTGGCGGATACAGGGGACCATCGACTACTTCCGGGGGAAACGGGGCTGGGACAAATTCGAACGGAAGGGTTTCGCGGCCCCGGTCAGGAGGACAGATGCCGTCGCCCCTGCATAGCCTCGCGCGGGGAGTGCGCCCCTGCATGCTCGCGGGCTGTCTCGCGCTCGCGGTGAGCGCCTCGACGTTTTCGCCCGCTTCCGCAGCCGGGCCGAAGCCCGATGACGCGCAAGCCTCCGCCCCGCGCTCCTACGAGTACTTCGCGGGATCGTACTATCTCGACATGGGAGACCGGGGGGACGGCTCCAACGTCTACGCCGGTCTCCGCTACCGGCCGCGAGAGAGATCGCTCGTCTACGTCCAGGGCGACTACCTCGAGCGTTTCGACAAGCGCGAGGGGAGACTCCTCGGCGGCGCTTCATTCAGGATCGCTCAAGCGTGGAACATCTCGGGGGAGGTCTCCCTCTCGCCCCGCGCCGAGCTGTACCCGCACGGCGCCGCGTGGATCGAGCTCGGACGGCCCGTGGCGCGAACGCTCGCCCTCTCGCTCAGGACGAACTACTCGGCCTACCGCAGCGTCCAGCTCGCCGGGATCTCGATCGGGAGCGAGTACTATCCGCGGGGCGAGTGCGCGGTCATTTCCCGCGTCGCGCTCGCGAGGACCGATTACGGAGGCGGAACGACCAGGACGGACGGCAGCGCCCTCGTGAAGGTCATATGGTTCTTCGACGATAGAACGCGCGCGTTCGCGTACGCCGCGACCGGCAGCGAGTCGTTCATGACGGAGACGATCGACCGGATCGGCGATCTGAGAGCGAACGCCTTCGGCGTCGGCGGCACGTGGTTCGTCGGGCACGCCCTCGGGCTGTCCCCGAGCTTCGAATACCAGGAGCGGGAGCGCGGCCCGCGGTACATTCAGCTCGGTCTCGAGATATGCCGTCCCTGGTAGGAAGGGAGGCGCCGCCCGTCATTCGTACCTGAGCGCCTCGATCGGTTCGACCTCGGCGGCCTTGCGGGCGGGGAAGATGCCCGCCGCGAGCGAGATGACGACGAGGATGGCGACCGTCACGAAGGCGACGATCTTCGAGAAGATCGGATGCCCCATGAACTGGAGCGGGCCCGACGTGTCGGGAAGCAGACCTACGAGCGCGACGACGAGGACCGAGATCAGAATCCCGATGATCCCGCCCCCTCCCGTCAGCAGAAACGACTCCCCCATGAACTGGGCGATGATGTGCCGCCGGCGTGCGCCGACGGCGCGCTTGATCCCGATCTCGCGGGTGCGCTCCTTGACGACCACGTACATGATGTTCGCGACGCCGACCCCCGCCACGACGAGCGTGAGGGAGCCGATGACGCCGAAGAAGATATCGAGCCCGAGCGTGATCTTCCTCATGATCTCCTGGTCGGCGATGGTGTCCCAGACGCGGATCGCGTACTCGTCGTCCGGATCGAATCGGTACTTGCGGCCCAGGAGATCGCGGATGTCCTTTATGAGCTCCTTGCTCCTCATCCGGTCGCCGGGGCGAATGAGGATGTTGTGGACCTGGTAGCGGCCGTACACGGTCATGAAGGTCGTATACGGCATGATGACCCGGTCCGCGTCCGGACCGTTGCTCATCGACATCTGCACCTTCTGCGCCATGACCCCGATGACCTTGTAGGGAGTCCCGTCGACCTCGATCGTCTGGCCGACCGGGTCCTCCGCCACGAAGAGCTTCTTCGCGATCCCGTCGCCGAGGAACACGACGCGGCGCTTGTCGAGAACGTCCGCGTCGTCGATGAAGCGCCCCGTGCTCTGAAAGAAATGCCGCATGTAGTAGAAATCGGGGGCGACGCCCTCGCCGTACGTCGTCGTGCGGACGTCCCCGCGATGGATCACCATGCCCCAGCGCCCGAAGACCGGCGATATGAGATCGACAAGCGGTATGTTCTCGCGCAGGAGGTGCACGTCATCCACCGTGAACGATATCGGCCGGACCATGGGAAGCCCTTCGTACGGCTTGGATGTTTCACCCCCGTCGAGGTCGATGACGGCGTCGCTGTAGTTGAGCTGCCCATCCGTAAGGCGTTTCTCGAGCCCGAAGCCGAAGGAAAGGAGCAGCACGACGGACATCGTCCCCCAGATGATCGCGGCGGTCGTGAGTAACACGCGCGTCTTCTGCGCCTTGAGATCGTAGAGAAATTCCCGGAACAGCGTCGTCCACATACCGGCTAGTACCTCAGGGCCTCGATCGGGTCGATGTTCGCCGCCTTGCGGGCCGGAAAGTAACCCGCGAGGAATCCGACGAGGGAGATGATCGCTATCGAAACGAGCGCGACGAGCGGGTCGATCGCGGGTGTGCCGAGCCCCTCCTTGGCGGACGCGGGCATGTGCTGCGCGATCGCGATCATGCCCCACGCGATAATGAAACCGATCACCGCGCCGACGGCGGTGATGAAGAACGTCTCCGCGAAGAACTGCGTCATGATGACCCATTTCTTCGCGCCCACCGCGCGCTTGACGCCGATCTCCCGCGTCCGCTCGCGCACGACGACGTACATGATATTGGAAACGCCCAGCCCGCCGACCCCGAGCGTCATCGCGCCCATGACGACGAGAAAGATATTGAACGCCGTGAAAAAGAGCATGAATTGCTCGAAGAACTCGGCCGTGTCCCAGATGCCGATCGCGTCCTCGTCATCGGGGTCGAAGACGTGCGCGTTCCCGAGCGCGATCCTCATCTTCTTGACGACGTCCTTGGAGCTGCTCCCTCCCGACCTGTACGTGGCCACGATGTCGTTTATGTACCGGTCCCCGAACATCGACACATAGGTGCTCGACGGGATGAAGGCTCGTTCCGTGTCCCGGTAGTTGTAGCTCGAGTTCTGAACCTTCGCGCGCAGGACCCCGATCACGCGGAACGGCGCGCCGTTCAGATGGACGAAATCCCCGACGGGGTCGACCCCCTTCCCGAAGAGGAACTCGCTCACCTGGTCCCCGAGAAAGATGACGCGGCGCTTCTCGGCGAGGTCGCGGTCGTTGATGAAGCGCCCGCCCGGCTGGGGGATCTCGTTGCGCATATTGCCGTATTCGGCGTTGACGCCGGCGATGAGCGGGCTCTTGACCTGCGTGCCGTGGCGGAGCACGGCGTCGTATTTTTCGTACTCCTCGCTGATCTGATCGATCTCCGGGATACGCTGCCTGATGAGATCGATATCCGATCCCTGCAGCATGATCCCGCGGTTCACGCCGAATCCCTTGTACGGCTTCGTCGTCGATCCCGGAAATACGAGGATGATCGCGTCGCCGAGCCCCCGGAAGTTCGTGATGTTCTGACGCTTGACGCTCGTGCCGACGGCCATCATCATGACGACGGCGGCGGTCCCCCACACGATGCCGAATATCGTGAGCATCGTACGCCGTTTCTGCGCGCGCATGTCGTTCCAGAACTCCCGGAAGAGGGAGAGAACGTACGCGACGTTGACAAGAAACGATCTCAGCGCAGACATCAGATTTTCTTTTCCGGTTTCTCGAGAACTTCCTGCTTGTTCTTGAGCCCCGACTTCACCTCGACGCGGATCGCGTCGGAAAGCCCCGTCTTGATGAGCGCCTTCTGGCGCTCCCCCT
>JBEKAW010000225.1:0-4545 GCA_050015715.1 Candidatus Krumholzibacteriaceae bacterium | reverse complement strand
ATGTCCAGAGGTTTAATCGAACCCCCCCCTTGCGCAGGCACGGATTAACGGCTACAGTAGAGGAAGGAAAGGCTCTTACCACATGAACGAAGGTGATCGTATGAGAAATGCACTGATAATATTCCTCGCCGCCGCGGCGGTGCTGTGCGCGGCCGTTCAACCGGTCCGGGGCCAGCAAGGACCGGAGCCGAAACGTCCCGGGCCCGAGACGCTGGCGGCGAGCGAGACGACCGATCTCGCGAAGCTCCTCCCCGCCGCGACGGAGGTCCCCGGCTGGAAGGCGGACGGGGATCCGCTCACCTACACCGAGGAGAACCTCTGGCAGTACATCGACGGCTCCGCCGACAATTTTCTCGCGTTCAGGTTCCAGCACGAGAGCCCGCTCATGGCCTACGGAATATACGCGCAGATGCGAAGCCCCGGCCTCGCGCTCCACAAGATCGGGAGCGAGGCGTTCTCCGACGAGTACTCGATGAACTTCTGGAAGAATCGCTTCTACGTGCGCGTCGCGGTGTTCGAGAAGGCCGCGGGGCTCGATCGGGTGCTCGAGAGCTTCGCGACCGCGATCGCGGCGAAGATCGAGGAAGGAGAGGAGCTCCCCGCCGAGGCGAGCGTATTCCCCGAGGAGGGGCTCGTGCCGAACGACACGAAATACCTCACGCAGGGCATCCTCGGGCGCGAGGAGTTTCCGGCGGCGTTCGTCGGCACGTACCATCTGGGCGCCGAGGAGGCCAAGCTCTACCTCTCGACGCTCCCCGACAGCGCGGCCGCGCAGGACACCTTCCGGTGGTACGTCTCCAAGATGAAGTCGTACAGGCCGACGTCGCAGGGTATGTATGACGAGTATACGATGGGCGTCGGGAACGATCCGTTCCAGGGGGACGAGCTCGTGTACCGCTTCGGGAGATTCTTCGGCGTTCTCTCGGGGCTCAAGAATCCCGCCGAGGATGGGGCCGATCTCGTGAAGCGGATGGTGGAGCGGCTCGAGGAGATCGAGGCCGACAGGAACAGCGCGCCGCCGAGCCCGCCGCCGGCCACACCGCCCAAAAAGTAGCCGCCGGTCAGACGACGCGCTTCGAGGCGTCCTGCATCATGTCGGGTATCGCGAGCCCGTAGGGGCACTTCTTGAGGCATTCCCCGCACGCCTCGCAATCGGCGAACTTCTTCTCGAGCGCGGCGAGCCGCGCGAGCGCCCAGTCCCTGAGCTCGTAGCGGGTGTAGTAGCCGTCGATGAGGAAGAGGAACGGGATGTTGAGCCCGTTCGGGCACGGCATGCAGTAGCCGCAGCGGCGGCAGAACTTCTCGCCCCACTGCTCCTTCACCGCGCGGAGCTCGGCGAGCTCGGTCTCGCCCGGCGGAACGAGCGACGTGCCCACCGACGCGTTCTCCTCGACCTGGCCGATCGCGTCCATTCCCGGTATGACGACGTCCATGCCCCGCGTGAGCTCGTAGCGCAGCGCGAGCGCGTGGCTGCGGATCGCCCCTCCCGCGAAGGGCTTCATGCAGATCGTGCCCACGCCCGCCTTCTTCGCGGCGGGGATGACCGCCTCCTCCCACTCAGTCTCGATCGGGTTGAAGGGGAACTGCACCGTGTCGAAGCGCTTCGTTCCGATCGCCTCGAGCATGACCTCGCGCGAATGCCCGGTGATGCCGAGCCAGCGGATCTTGCCCGCGGCGCGCGCCTCGAGGAGCGCGCCGTAGGCGCCTCCCGGCGCGAGCACGCTCTCGAGCTCCGCGATCGAGCCGACGGAGTGGAGCTGGTAGAGGTCGATCATGTCGGTGCGGAGGTTCCGGAGGCTCGTCTCGATCTCTGCCGCGAGCTTCGGCGCGGTGCGGGAGAGCGCCTTCGTCGCGAGGTAGATCCGTCCGCGCGCCCCCGCGAGCGCGCGGCCCATCTTTTCCTCGCTGTCCGTGTAGGCGCGGGCGCTGTCGAAGAAGGTGATGCCTTTGTCGAGCGCCTTCGCAAAAATACGGTCCGCCTCTTCGAGGGAGGCCCCCTGGATCGGGATCCCGCCGAAGCCGACGACCGATACGTTCATATCCGTCTTGCCCAGTCTCCGCGTCAGCATGTTGTGAAATTTAATACTATCGGGGGCGATTCGCCAGAACCTCTTCGTAGACGGCCTCGATGGCCTCGATCATCTTCTCCGCCGAGAAGCGCTCGCGGACCATCTTCCGCCCGTTCGCCGCAAGCCCGGCGGCGCGGGACGGATCCCGCAGAAGCTCGACGATCCGCCCGGCCAGGAGCTGCGCCGAGCCTTTCGGCACGAGGAGGCCGGTCCTGCCGTCTTCCATGATCTCGTGGATCCCTTCGACCTCGGTCGAAACGGCCGGGACCCCCGCGGCGAGCGCCTCGAGGAGTACCAGCGGCATGCCCTCGAAATCCGACGACAGGCAAAAGACGTCGATCGCGCCGTAGAAATGGCCGATGTCCCGCGTTTCACCGAGGAGCGAGACGCATTCGCTTACGCCGAGGTCCGCCGCGTAGGCGGCGAGGCCGTCGCGCAGCTCCCCCTCGCCGACGATAGCGAGGTGCGCGTCGGGGACCGCCCGGCGCACGAGGGAAAGGGCCTCGATGAGCAGCTTGTGGTTTTTCTGGGGCACCATGCGGCCGACCGTGCCGATGAGCTTGACGTCCGGGGGCAGCTTGAACCGCGCACGGCACTCCGCGCGCGGCGGGAGATCGCTGTAATCCTGCAGCCGGATGCCGTTCGGAATCTCGACGAATTTGCCGGCGAGCTCGGGGAAGCGCTCGGCGAACGATTGGCGCACGAGCCCCGAGACGCAGATGATTCTGCCCGCGCGCTTCGTGAACCGCGGGTAGACCCAGCGGAAGAGCGGCGGCAACGCCTCGGGGAAGTACGGGAGGTGCTCGGTGCGCACGATCGGCGCGCCGGTGCCGCTCGCGATCTGGGCGAGCGTTCCCCAGAACATGCCCGTCGAATTGTGGAGGTGGAGGAGATCGATCCGCTCGCGGCGGATGATGCTCGCGAGCTTCGTCACGGCGGTCATGTCGCCGCGCCGCCGTTTCCCGAGAAGGAACACGCGCGCGCCCGCGTCCGACATCTGGACGACAAGATCGCTGCCCCCCGTGATCGAGCAGACGAGGTGCTCGAAGCGCCGCCGGTCCGTGCCCAGGATCTGTGCCGCGATGATGCGCTCCGCGCCGCCGCGATACAACGAATAGATGACCTGCAGAACCTTTGGTGTCATGACGATCGCCGCCCCGTCTTTGCGAGATGAAATTGATACCATTTCGGCGGGGGGATTTCAACCAAATCCCTTGATTTACGGTGCGCGGGCGCTACAATCCCCCAATCGGAGGTGCCGCATGGAACGGAGAGGAAAGATAGTCTGCACGATCGGGCCCGCGTGCCGCGGCGCGAGGGCGCTCGAGAAGCTCCTCGCCGCGGGGATGAACGTCGCGCGGCTCAACTTCTCGCACGGGACGCGCGAGGAGCATCGCGCCGTCTTCGATACGCTGCGGCGGCTCGACGGCGACGTCGCGATCATGCAGGACCTCGCGGGGCCGAAGATCAGGATCGGCGAGATGCGCTCGGGGGCCGCGCGGCTTCGCGACGGCGAGCGTTTTGTGCTGACGACGAGGGACGTCCCCGGGGACGAGCGGCAGGCGCGCGTGACGCAGGCCTCCCTTCCCTCGGGTGTCAGGCGCGGCGATGACATCTACCTCGCCGACGGCATCATTCATCTCGTGGTGGAGCGTGTCCACGGGAGGGATATCGAGTGCCGGATCGTGCACGGCGGCGTTCTCACCTCCCGCAAGGGGCTCAACGTTCCGCGCCTCCGCCTGAAGGGCGCCCTGAGCGCGAAGGACCTCGGCGATCTCGGGTTCGGGCTGGCGATGGGGGTCGACTACGTGGCGTTGTCGTTCGTGAGGAACGCCGCCGCCGTTCGGCGCGTGAAGGCCATTATCAGGAAACGCGGATCGAGCGCCCTCGTCGTCGCGAAGATCGAGGTGCAGAAGGCGCTCGATCATCTCGACGCGATCATCGACGCGTCGGACGCGATCATGGTGGCGCGCGGCGACCTCGGGGTCGAAATCCCGCCCGAGCGCGTGCCGGTCGTCCAGAAGGAGATAATCGAGCGCTGCCGCGAGCGGGGCAAGCCCGTCATCGTCGCGACGCAGATGCTCGAGTCGATGGTGACCGCCGAGCGCCCGACGCGCGCGGAGGCGAGCGACGTCGCCAACGCCGCGCTCGACGGCGCCGACGCCCTCATGCTCAGCGAGGAAACGGCGGCCGGCCGCTATCCGGTCGAGAGCGTGCGGATGATGGATCGAATCATCGCGGAGGCCGAGCGCTACCGGCGGGGACTCCGGGGAGAGGGCGCGCTCGAGAGCTCGTGGCGCGCACGGGACGGCGTCGAGGCCGTATGCGCGGCGGCCGTCGAGACGGCGCGGGAGATGGGGGCGCGCACGATAGCGTGCCTTACGCACACGGGCCGGACGGCGAGGCTCATCGCGCGATATCGGTGCGCGAGCGCGAGAATCGTGGCGCTGACGAGCAGCCGGGCCGTCGTTCGCCA
>JBEKAW010000224.1:0-4194 GCA_050015715.1 Candidatus Krumholzibacteriaceae bacterium | reverse complement strand
GCGTGATCGACATCCGGAAGGCCGCCGCGTATGCGCGCTCGCGCGGCGCCACGATCATCATCGACAACACCTTCGCCACGCCGATCAACCAGAACCCCCTCGGGCTCGGGGTCGACGTCGTCATGCACAGCGGGACCAAGTACCTCGGCGGGCACAGCGACATCTGCTGCGGGATCGTCGTGACCTCGAGCGAGAAGGCCGCCCGCATTCGCGCGCTCGCCTGCCATCTCGGGGAGAGTCTCGACGCGCAGACCTGCTACCTCCTCGAACGGAGCCTGAAGACGCTCGCCGTGCGGGTGGAGCGGCAGACGCAGAACGCGGGCCGCATCGCGGAGCATCTCTCGGGCACGAAGGCGGTCACGCGCGTGCACTATCCGGGGCTCCCGGGCTCCCGGGGGCACGAGATCGCGGCATCCCAGATGTCGGGCTTCGGCGGCATGCTGTCGTTCGAGGTGGATGAAGCCCGCATGAGCGCGCGCGCTTTCCTCGAGCGGCTCCGCCTCATCCGGCCGGCGGTGAGCCTCGGCGGCGTCGAGACGACGATCTGTGCGCCCGCCGTGACGTCGCACGCGAAGATATCGGCGGACGAGCGGAAGCGCATCGGGATCCCGGACTCGCTTCTCAGGCTCTCCGTCGGGATCGAACACGCCGATGACCTGATCGCCGATCTGGATCAAGCGCTTGGCGCCCGATAGGAAGGCCCCGCGTGAGAAATCGCCTTTTCACACTATGCATGATCGTCGCTTTGGCCTGCACGCTCGCGTGCCCGGGCCGCGCGGAGTCTCCCTACCGCTTGGGCCGGTCGAAGGAAGGATGGATCATCGGCGGAAGCGCGGCGGCCGCCGGCGTCGCCATAGCCCTCAGCCGGACCCCCGCGCCGCTCTCGGCGCGCGAGATCGAGCGGCTGTCGCGCGAGTCCGTCAACGTCTTCGACCGGGGCGCGACGTATCACTACTCGGAAGATATATCCAGGGCGAGCGACGTTCTCGTGGGCGTGGTCGCGGCGGCGCCCCTTGCCCTCCTCCTCGACTCGGGCGTTCGCGACGACTGGGAGCTGTGCGGCCTGATGTACGCTGAAACGATGGCGCTCGCGCTCATTCTTCCGGCCTACGGGAAGGGCACAGTCGACAGAATCCGCCCTTTCGTCTATGACCCCGAGGCGCCCATGGCGGCCAAGACCACGAGCGACGCGAGAAAATCCTTCTTCTCCCGGCACGCCTCCGTCGCGTTCGCCTCCGCGGCCTTTCTCTCGACGGTCTATGGGGATTACCATCCCGGCTCGGAGGCCAGGCCGTACGTCTGGGCGGCCTCCCTCCTCGCCGCAACTGCCGTAGGGGTCGCGCGATACGAGTCGGGGCAGCATTTTCCGACGGATATCATCGCGGGCGCCGTCGCGGGATGCGCCGCCGGATACCTCATCCCCCGCCTCCACAGGGTGGGAGACGGCGCCGTGAGCGTCGCCCCGGCATGCCCCGGCTCGCAGGCCGGCATCGCCTTGCAATTCAGATTGTGATTGAGACTGGAAATGTGCTATAACGCCGGTGACGATTGAACACAGGAGGTGCCTCATGAAAATGAGACGTAGAGACATACGCTCGAATCCGGTGCGCTCCCGCCGAGCGGCGCCGGCGCTCGCCGTCATGCTCGTTGTTCTGCTTGCGGGAGGCGGCGCGGCATTCGCCAATCAGCTCTGGATAGGCTTCCACGGCGGCCCGAGCGTCCCGAACCTCTCGGGCGGCACGAACGAGATAAGCGAGGGATATACGTCGAGGTATGGCCCCTATTTCGGCATCTTCGGCGACTACATGATGAGCCCCTTCTTCTCCGTGCGCGGCGAGATCAATTACTCATCCGAGGGGGGCAAGCGGAACGGCATGCAACCCATCCCAACCAATCCGGCGCTTCCGCCGGGCACGTATTACGCGAGCTTCAACAACGAGGCCATCATCGATTATCTCGAGATTCCCGTTCTGGCCAAGCTCGACTGGGGGCAGACGATTCGTTTCTTCGTCGACGCGGGCCCGTACCTCGGGTTCCTCGTCCGGGCCAAGACCGTCACGGAAGGCACGAGCTCGCTCTACCAGAGCAAGACCGGACCGGCGCTCCCCTACCCGAAGCAGACCTTCGACGCGGAGACCAATATCAGGCAGGATATCAACTCGACGAATTTCGGGGCCGCGGGAGGGCTCGGTGTCGAGATGCCGTACGGGCCGGGAAATCTCGTCTTCGACGCCCACTTCGCTTACGGGTTCACGAACATCCAGAAGTACGAAGTGGACGGCGAGAACAACACCGGCTCGCTCGCGTTCACCGTGGGCTACTCCTACCCGTTCGGGGGAAAGAGATAACCGGGATACCCGGCCGGCTCGTCAGAAGGGATCCGGCACCTGGGTGTCCTTCTGCGTGATGATGTGGAGAACGAGGCAAGGCCTCCACTGGAACATGACCGGATCCAGGGCGCTCGGCGCCGGGTTTACGGAACCGTTGACCAGAGTGAAGATGAGAACGGGATTCCCCCCGGCGATATACGCGTCGATCGCCCGGTTGACAATATCCACGCCATCCTTATTGAGCTTGGCGGGAATCCGCTTCCCGTACGCGTTCTCGACCGACTCGTCCGTGTAGCTGAGAAGCGTGTCGGGGCCGTCCGATATGTCGTTCCGCTCGACCGTCACGGCGCCCGTGATTTGCCAGTCGTGCGGCGAAGCCGGCGGAGTGAATCCGGTGACGCCGTACGAGAGACTCACGATCCGGGCGGTCACGACGTCTTCGAGCGCCGCGTTGTTATCGTTCAGCGCCGAGTTGATCTCGTCGGCGAGAAACACGGATGTCGGAACCGTGAAGCTCGCCGATTGGGAGCTCACGTCAAACGTCGCGCACGTCTCATGGGTCACGACGAACTGCACCGTCCGGTCCTCCATGATACAGCTGCTCATGCAAACGAGGAGCCCGGCCGCGAGGAGGAGCAGCGCCGCTTTTCTCATTATTGCCGTCATGTATCTCACGCTCCCTTTCACGTAAAACCAGCCTTCGAATGCTAGAAGCCGAGTCCCAGACCGAACGAGAAGCTTTTCTGGCTCGCGATATCGTACTCGGCGAACAGGTTGACGACCGGCGCGTTGAAGATGAGGCCGAGCGTGAGATGCATTGTGCTCGTACCCTCGAAGCTGACGTCGACCGTCTTCGTCGTGTCGCCCGTCTGACTGTCATACGAGAGGTCCATCTTGTGGGTGTCGTACGAGAGCCCCACGTAGGGAGTGAAGAACATCGGAAGCTTCTTGCTCGCCTGAACGCCGATCGAGAACGCGTCGGACGTCATGAGGTGGCCGCCCTCTTTGTTCTTCCCGAGGTTGAACCGCTGCCAGAAGAAGCCCGCGGACAGGTCGACGGGAAGCATCCCGGGGAGATGCTGGGAAATGCTGTGCTTCAGGCCCAGACCGAAGAGTCCGATGTCGCCGAGATCCTTGCTGTCCTTGCCTTCCCCGCTGACCTTGAGGGAGAAGTACCGGATAATGGCTTCGGTGCTGAAGATCCCCCCTATCCTGAGCTGCGGCGCGGCCAACGCGAAGGAGTGAAGGTTGAAGCCGCCCGGGAAGGCGTACTCCGTGCCTCCCTGTCCCTCGACGAGCACGGCCTTCTCGGAGCCGACGATGGTCGGCGCGTCGACATGCTGCATCGGGGAAAATCCCTGCTCCGTGACGGCACGGAAGGTCCTGTCGGCGTCGCCGAAGAGCACGCTCATCACTTCGATCTCGAGCCTCACGGTGGGGCGCATGTTCGGAATCGACGCCGAGCGGAAGATGCCGGTGTTGAGATCGGCGCCGAAGGCGTTCGCGAGAGGCTGCAGGTAGCCTGTGGCGTTCGCGCCCGTGTACGCCGAGAGCTGATCGTTTATCTGCGCCGACACGGGCGGCGCGAGACAGGCGATGAGAACGAAGAGCGCCAGGGCCTTTCTCACGAGGCCGGAAGAAGTCATTGGGACCCTCCTTGACGCAAAGGTTGCACGAACTCTTAAGGGCAAGTCATGATAGCATCTTGCAATCGGCGGCGTAAACTCTAATTGCGGCCGGCGCGCCTGACGCGGCCTATCGGGACCTCCACCACGCGCCTCCGCTGCCCACGAACTCGCCCTTCTCGACGCTCCAGTCGAGCCCGAAGAAGCCGGTCATGAGAACGCCCGCGTCTCCCTCGCTC
>JBEKAW010000223.1:0-4206 GCA_050015715.1 Candidatus Krumholzibacteriaceae bacterium | reverse complement strand
ATGACGAGGGGGCCGGTCGGATTGGCCGAGACGAATTCGACCTGGATCTTTCGCCCCTTCCCGAGATCGGATTCGCCGAAGGCGCTTCCGAGGGCCACGACGCCCTTGACCTGCTCCGTCACGTACAAATGCGAAAAGGCGAAATTGATGAAGCCGGCCCCGGCCACCTCGACGCGGTCGACGAAATCCGGCTCGAGCGAGACGCTCTTTGCGATTTCCGCCGCGAGCTCCCGGGGATTTCTCTTGAGCCGCTTCGCCATGACGAGGGCGACGTTCGACGCGAGGTCCCCGTGCGGCGTATCGTCGGGGCGCTCGACCTGGATATCTTTTGACTCGACGGGAATGTCGAGCCCCGCGAGCGCCGCGGCCAGGGCCGCGCGCACGCGCTCGCTCGCGGAGCCCCCCTCGGGTGCCGCATGAGCTCGCGCCGCTCCGGGCGCCGGCCGGCCCGCCCTCGCACCCTTTGCCGGGCGCTTTTCCCGCTCAGTCGTCATCGGAGAACTCCTCCCGCGGCGCGTCCCCCCAGAGACTCTCGAGCGCATAGTGCTCCCTCACCTCGGGGAGAAATATGTGCACGATCACGCCGTAGCAATCGATGAGCACCCAGCGGGCGGACTCGAGCCCCTCGACGTGGGACACGGGATTCCCGTCGCCGAGCCCTTCGAGAACAGCATCCGCGATGACCCTCGCCTGCACGTCGCTCCCCGCGGAGCAGACGAGGAAGTAATCGGTGATGCTCGAGAGCTTCTTGAGGTCGAGAAGCACGATGTTCTCGGCCTTCTTGGCCAATGCGATCTTGACGATTTTCTTCGCGAGCGTTTTCGATGCAATCTTCACCAATTAACTCCAAACCCCCTTTGCCTTCGTGCCGCACGAGGGGCATTTCCCGCCCGGGCCGAGAACCTTCGCGTTGTACCCCGCCCTCCGCACGACGACCGCGCCGCACTTCGCGCAGTGCGTATCTTCGGTTCCGTCAATCAGTATGTTACCCACGTAAACGTAGTGAAGCTTCTTTCGCGCGATCCCGAAGGCCGTCCTGAGCGTCTCCTCGCTCGTCGGGGACCGGTCCACCATGCGGTACTGCGGGAAAAAGCGCGAGAAATGGAGCGGGATATCGGGCGACACCCCGGCGAGCCAGTCGACGAGATCCTCGAAATCCTTCGGCGCGTCGTTGAGCTCCGGGATCACGAGGTTCGTCACCTCAACGTGCGAGACGGCGGAAGCGATCTCGATGAAGCGTTTCACCGGCTCGACGCGCCCGCCGCAGTACTTCTTGTAGAAATCGTCCCGGATGCTCTTGAGGTCGACGTTGAAGGCGTCGATCATGGGCGCGATCTCCCTCGCCGGCTCCTCGTTGAGAAAGCCGTTCGTGACGAGCACCGACTTGAGCCCCTTCGCGCGCAGGAGCGGCACCGCGTCCTTGAGGTACTCGAACCACAGGAGCGGCTCCGTGTAGGTGAACGCGACCCCGATCGATCCCCCGCGCGAGGCGAGAGAAACGAGCTCTTTCGGGGACACGAACCGCGCCGGCACGGGCTCCTGCGAGATCTGCCAGTTCTGGCAGTTGTCGCACGTGAAGGTGCAGCCGTTCGGTCCGATCGAGAGGATCGCGCTCCCCGGCATGAAGTGATAGAGCGGCTTCTTCTCGATCGGGTCCACGTTCGACGCGACGGTGCGCCCGTACGAGAGCGCGACGAGGGTGCCCCCGCGATTCTCGCGCAGCCTGCATTTTCCCGCGGCGCCGTCCGCGATGCCGCACAGGTGCGGGCAGAGGCGGCAACGGACCTTGAGCCCCTCGAGTTTCTCGTAGTACAGCGCTTCCCGTTCTTCCAACGAGCTCACCTCAACAAAAAAAGCCCGGGCACACCGAGCAAATCGTCGGAGACAGGAACCGGGCCCCCGTCCTATTTGCAGAAGGCATGCACCCGCTCCACGATATAATCGCTCGCGACGAAGAGCGCGTCCCGCTCGGGCGAGGAGCTCACGTCGCGGAGCTGCCCCTTCGCCCGCTCGGCGAAATCCTTCGCCTTGCGGAGCGAATACTCGACGCCGCCGTAGCTCTGAACGAACGTGACGACCTCCCCCCAGTCTTTCTTCTTGTCGAAGCTCACGGTGAAGAGGTCGCTCACGCGCTTGCGCGCCGTCTCCGGGGCGTTCCGGAACGCCCTGATGAACGGGAGCGTCACCCGCCCATCGGAAAAATCCGACGCGGTCGGCTTGCCGAGATCGGTGTCCGCCGCGACGTAGTCGAACAGGTCGTCGACGATCTGGAAGGCGAGCCCGACGTTCTCCCCGAAGCGCGAGTACAGGTTGCGGTGCCCGTTCCGCTCGCCGCCGAGGAGCGCCCCGCATTCGCATGAGGCCGAGAAGAGGGCCGCCGTCTTCCGGTGGATCATATCCATGTACCGGTCCTCGCTGAGATCGAGCGTGCGCCTCAGCTGAAGCTGCATGAGTTCGCCGACGCTCATCTCGTGCGTGACGCGGGCCAGAATATCCATGATGTCGAACATGCGCGCCTCGGCGAGAATCGAGAATCCCATCGAGTAGAGATAGTCGCCGATGAGGGTCGCGGCGTCGCTTCCCCATCGCGCGCACACGGTCGGCTTGCCGCGCCGCGTCATGTGGTCGTCGATGATGTCGTCATGAACGAGGGTCGCCGTGTGGATGAGCTCGATCGCGAGCCCGGCCGTCACGATGTCCTGCTCGGGGTCCCCCGCGCTCCGCGCGGTGAGAAAGAGGATCGTCGGCCGGATGCGCTTGCCGGGCCGCTCGTTCAGGTACGAGCAGATATTTTCGATGAGAGGCACATCGGAATCGATGATCTTCTGGAGCCTGCTCTCGAGGGACTCGAGCTCACCCTGGACGAGAGACTGAATGGGCACGAGCTTTCTTGTATCGGAATGGTTCATTACCGTCCTTTGCCGTCGTCGTCCGTGCCGGGAGCGCGCGAATCCGATTGCACTAAATTAGCACGGGGAGCGGCGTTGTGTCAAGGCGTCGCGTCTCGCCCCGCCTCCCCTTTTTTCCTCCGCCGCTCGATGATGAGGGAAGCGACCGCGCTCGCGAAGAAGAGCACGCAGAGCGGCACCCCCATGCAGATTTGCGAGATGATATCGGGCCCCGGCGTGAGCACGGCGGACACGCTGAAGATGATGATGATCACCCACCGCCACTGCCCGAGAAGCGTGCGCGCCGAGACGACCCCCATCCACGTGAGCACAATGACGACGAGGGGCGCCTGGAAGACGAGCCCGAAGGAAAAGCAGAGCTTCCCCACGAAGCTGAAGTACTTATCGACGGACAAGAGCGGCGAGAGACTCTTCGTGCCGAACGTGACGAAGAACCCGAGCACGCGCGGCATCAATACAAGGTAGGAGAACAGGATCCCGACGTAGAAGAGGATGAGGGAACTGATGATGAGGGGAAAGGCGAGGCCCTTCTCGCGCCTGAAAAGCCCCGGCGATATGAACCGCCACACCCTGTAGAAGATATACGGGAACGAGATGAGAATCCCGACGACGAAGCTCATCTTCGTTCTCACGTTGAAGGCCTCGAGCGGGGAATAGAAATAGAGATTCTTGACGGGCAGGCGCTGGATCAGGAACTCGAGCACCTGGGCCGAGAAACACCACACGATGAGCGAGATGCCGACCCAGGCGACGAACGACGCGATGAGCATCGAGCGGAGCTCCTCGAGATGATCGAGGAGGCCCATCTCCTTGAGGCCCTCTTTCCGCTCTTCCTCCACCGCTACCCTGCGCTACTGCTGCAGTTTGATCTCGGTGTTCCGCGTGAGCGCCGTCTGCCGCTTCGTTTCCTTGTCGGTCACGGTATCCTTGGCGACTGTGTTTCCCCGGATCTCGAGGTCCTGCTTGAGCTCGATCAGATAGCCGCCCGGGACGGCGACCTGCGCCTTCATGTCGACGTTGCCGTCCGCCACGAGATCTCCCGCCGGGGTTTCCTTGTTGATCTTGAGAATGGCCTTCCCTTCGATGAAGGCGATCTGGATGTTCCCCCGCGTCTCGATCTTCTTGAGCGTGAAGACTCCCTCTCCCTTGACTTCGGGTTCCGCTCCCTCTTTCTTGCCTTCCACGATCGGCTTCTTCCAGCTCTGCCCGACCGTCACCGTCGAGTCGGGGAGCTTGACGAACCAGGCCTCGACCATGTCACGCAAGTCGTTCGCGTCCCTCAGGCCCGTCACGTTGC
>JBEKAW010000222.1:0-4234 GCA_050015715.1 Candidatus Krumholzibacteriaceae bacterium | reverse complement strand
GAGTCGCACGGTCGCGGTGCGGGCCGGTGCGGGCCCGCGCGGCGGCGGCGACGCGGTGGGCATCCGGTCACTGGCATTGACGGGAGCGCGGTCGCGGCTCCTCGACCTGCTCGATGACGGCAGGCTCTCGAAGCGCTCGCGGGCCCTCGTCGGGGCTCTCATTCTCGACGACCGGAGAGGTCTCGACTTCCGGCTCACGGAAGCCTATTCGTACGTCGGAATAACTCATCTTCTCGCTCTCAGCGGGATGCACCTCGCCGCGATCGCGATCCCGCTGTCCAAGATCCTGCCGCGGCTTATCCGGTCGAAACGCGCGGCCGACGCGGCCCTTCTGGCGGTGCTCTGCCTCTACTCCGCCGTGGCTGGATTTCCCCCCTCGCTCCTGCGCTCCCTGTTCCTGTGCGCCGCCGTCATCGGAAACCGGTTCCTCGGCGCGCACGTGGACCTCGCGGGGAGCCTCATCGCGGGCTGTTTCGTGCTCGCGGGGCTCGATTCCTCCGTCGTCTTCGATGCCGGATTCCAGCTCTCGTTCGCCGCCGTCTGCGGGATCGCGTTCATCGCGATACCCGTCACGCGAGCCGTGGAACGGGTCATGCCGCCGGGCGTTCGCGGCACGATCGCGAGAGCCGTCCTTTTTCCGGCGCTCCTGACCTGCTCGGTGCAATTTCTCACGCTGCCGCTGACGATCTCTCTCTTCAAGAGATCGTCTCTCCTGTCCCCGCTCGTCAATGTGCTCGTCTCGTTCCCGTTCACGATCCTTCTCTACGCGGGCGTGCTGTACGTGTTCGTTCCGCTCGGGGCCATCAGGGCGATTCTCGCGCCGCCCGTGAATCTCCTGTGCCGCTTTCTCGCCGCCGTGCCGTCGGCCTTTTCGCACCGGCCGCACGCGGCGCTCATACGGGGAGATTTCAGCTTCGACATCTACTTCCTCGGCGCAGCGCTCGTCGTCCTCTCGCTGAGAAAAAGCTGCGGGCGAAAGCGGCTCGCGCTCGGCGCAGGGGTGGCATGCGTTGCTCTCGCGTTCCTGTGGCCCGTCGCCCGGTGCCGCCTGGGAGGCCCTCCCGGCGGCGAGCGAGCGGGGAATGCCGCGACGGCGGCTGTTCCGGTCGGGTGCGAGGGATGTCTCTACCTGCCCGCCGGCGAGGGGGTGGTCTTTGTCGGAGAGAAATTCTCGTCGGGCGACTCGTACCGGATGGTGCGGCTCCTCTGGGGAGACGGCGTGAGGCGAATCGGATGCTGCGTCGTGACGCCGTCGAGGCCCCGTGCGACGAACGGGCTTGCCTACCTTCTCTCGCGAATATCGGTGAGAGAAATCGTATGCAGTCCCTATCTGATGGCGGGGAAACCGGCGCTCGCGAGGGATATCGGGGAGCGGGGGCTCAGGGTCCGGGCGGTCTCGCGCGGAGATCTCGTTACCGGCGGGCCGTGGCGCCTCGAGATCCTCGGCCCCGTGTATCCGCCTCCGCGGGGGGCGCCCGTATCCCGCTCGGAGGCGGACCTGTCATGGCGTTTCGTTCTCGGGGACGCCTGGAGCATCACATCGCTTGACTTGGGCCGCGGGTCCGGATACTATGCGGTTCCATGAGCGAAAAGGTGAAAATCGCCGTTCTCGCCTCGGGCAGGGGGAGCAATTTCGAGGCGCTCGCACGGGCGTCCCTCGATGAAAGGTTCCCCGCCGCGGTGCGGCTTCTCATCACCGATAATCCGGACGCGGGCGCCATCTCGATCGCGAGGTCGATGGGCGTCGAGCACGCGGTCGTTGATTGCGGCGCCAAGAGGGGTTCGATGAGCCCCGAATCGAGCGTGGCCATGCGGAAGCTCTGCGCCGATCGAGGCGTCGAGCTCGTGTGCCTCGCCGGCTTCATGAGGATCGTGAAGGGGGAGCTCATGACCGCCTACCGGGGGAGAATGCTGAACATCCACCCCGCGATTCTTCCGAGCTTCAGGGGGCTCGACGGGCAAAAGCAGGCGCTCGAATACGGCGTGCGATGGTCCGGCTGCACGGTTCATTTCGTCGACGAGGGGGTCGACACGGGACCGATCGTCATCCAGCGGATCGTGCCCGTGCGTGACGACGACACGGTGGAAAGCCTGAGCGAGCGGATCCTCGTCGAGGAGCACGCGGCCTATCCCGAGGCCGTGAGACTCTTCGCGGCGGGAAGGCTCCGCATCGTGGGGAGGAGGGTGTTCATCCGTGAGAGCGCCTGAATCTCGAGACGGCTCGCTTCCCGGGATCGAGCCTGCCTTCAAGGGCAAGGTGCGGGACGTCTACGATCTCGGCGACAGGCTCATCATCATGGCATCCGACCGGATTTCGGCGTACGACTCGATACTTCCGACGCGGATTCCGGGCAAGGGGATCATCCTCACGGTGCTCTCCGCGGCATGGACGCGATGGTTCGAGGACGTTCCGAATCATCTCATCACCACCGAGGTGTCCGCGTACCCGGCGCCGTTCAACGCCTTCACCCGCGAGCTCGCAGGGAGATCGATGCTTGTCCACAAGGCGCGGCGGATCGATCTCGAATGCGTCGTTCGGGGTTACCTCTCGGGCTCGGGCTGGAAAGAGTATCGGGAAACGGGCGCCGTGTGCGGCATCCCCCTTCCGAAAGGTCTCCGGATGTCCGACCGGCTCGATGAGCCCATCTTTACGCCCTCGACGAAGGCGGATTCCGGGCACGACCGCAATATCACGATCGAGGAGGCCGGGAAGGTCGCTGGCGCCGATACCGCCCGCGAGCTCCGCCGGCTGAGCCTTGATCTTTACGGAAAGGCGAGAAACCACGCGGCGAAGCGGGGGATCATCATCGCCGACACGAAGTTCGAGTTCGGATTTATCGACGGCCGCGCGGCCCTCATCGACGAGGTGCTGACGCCGGATTCCTCCCGGTTCTGGCTCGCCGACGAGTACGAACCCGGGAAATCCCCACCCAGTCTCGACAAGCAGTTCGTGCGGGATTATCTCGATTCTCTCGGCTGGGATCATAACCCGCCGGCGCCCGAACTGAGCGCGGATATCGTCCGGAAAACATCCGGCCGGTACCGGCTCGCCCTCGAGCGTCTCTTTCCCGAAATCAAACTCGAAAGGTACCTGTTATGAACATACCGATAAAACGGGCACTGATCAGCGTCACCGACAAGAAATTGCTTGAGCTCCTCGTCAAGGGGCTCGCGGGGCGAAGCGTGGAGATCATCGCCTCCGGTGGAACCGCCAAGGCGATCCGCCAAGCGGGGCTCGCGGTCGTCGACGTCAGCGACGTCACGGCGTTCCCCGAGATGATGAACGGGCGCGTGAAGACCCTCCATCCGAAGATTCACGGCGGAATTCTCGCGGATCGCGAGAATCGCGCTCACCTCGAGCAGGCGGCGAAGCACGGGATCGGTCTCATCGATCTCGTGGTCGTGAACCTCTACCGTTTCCGGGAAGCGGCGGAGAATCAGAGTCTCGGCGAGAAGGACGTCGTGGAGGAGATCGATATCGGCGGCCCCGCCCTCATCCGGGCGGCCGCGAAGAACTTTCATTCGGTGGCGGTCGTCGTCGATCCGGCCGACTACAACGCGATCCTCAAGGAGATGTACGAGAACGGCGGCGCGCTCGCGCTCGATACGAGGCGCAGGCTCGCCGCGAAGGCGTTCTTCCACACCGCCTCGTACGACGCGGCGGTCTCGCGGTACTTCGAACGCATCACGACGGCGCCCGGCGACTTTCCATCGGCATGGATCGCGGCCTACCGGAAGCTGCAGGGGCTCCGGTACGGCGAGAACCCCCATATGCGCGGAGCGCTCTACGCGCTCGACCACGCGGAGGGAGGGCTCGCGAGACTTGCGCAGCTCCAGGGCAAGGAGCTTTCGTACAACAATATCCAGGATCTCTATTCGGCGTATATCCTCGCGCGGGACATCGGGAAGGCGGGATGCGCGATCATCAAGCATATGAACCCCTGCGGCGCCGCGAATTGCGGCACGGCCGGCGAAAGCTTCAGGCGGGCGCGGCGGACGGACGAGTCGTCAGCCTACGGGAGCGTCGTCGCCTTCAACGAGGTCGTCGACCGCTCGGCGGCGGAGGCGTGCGCCGACATATTCCTCGAGGTCGTCGTGGCGCGGGGATTCAAGCCCGAAGCGATCGAGCTCTTCGCGAAGAAGAAGAACCTTCGGCTCGTCGCCATCCCCGGAGAGGAGTGGGACCGGAAGGCCGGCGGGCTCACGACGAGGGAGATCGGCGAGCTCCTTCTCG
>JBEKAW010000221.1:0-4262 GCA_050015715.1 Candidatus Krumholzibacteriaceae bacterium | reverse complement strand
CCCGCGCGAGGCGCGCAAACCCCTATCCGGACCCTCTACATTTGCTTGTATCCTTTCGGTTGATTCAATATATTGACGGGAGTCGCGAGAGGTCTCATGCATGAAACATAAGCTCATCGTGCTGCTTCTCTTTGCTATAGGCACGCTCTCGGGCGGGTGCTTCATGCCCGCTCGTCCTCCGGCCGCCGTCGAAGAGGCGGACGCCGCGCCGCCCCCCCAGGAAGACATCTATCGAAGCTTTCCGCAGCTCCTCACCCTCGAGCAGAAGCTCGACCGGGCGTCGACCTACTTCTTTTTCGGCGATCGCGCATCCGCCACCGCAGCGGCGCAGGACCTACTTCAGAGTGTCGCGGACCTCAGAGAAATGTCCCCCGGCTGCCCTGTCTGCGACCATCTCGACTACCTCGAGAACAGGGCCCGATGCCTCCTCCAGCGAATATCCGACGACGAGCTCGAAAGCCAGACGGAGCCCTACATGGCGGCGCTCGTCGACTCCGTCGCCCGCACGACCGTCGTCGAGGAGGAGATCGAGATCGAATACAACAGCAAGACGAACTACTGGATCGACTATTTCAAGGGAAGCGGCCGCAAGCATTTCTCCCGCTGGCTCGAGCGAACGGGCGAGTTCCAGGACGTCATCGAGCCGATTCTCACCGACGTCGGCATCCCCCGCGATCTTCTCTACCTCGCGGTCATCGAAAGCGGGCTCAACATGACGGCGCAGTCGTACATGAAGGCAATCGGTCCGTGGCAGTTCATGCTCGGCACGGCGAAGCTCTTCGGCCTGCGGGTCAACTGGTGGATCGACGAGCGGAGGGACATCATCGCGTCGACGTACGCCGCGGCCTACTATCTGAAGTATCTGCACGATCTCTTCGGGTCGTGGCCGCTGGCGCTTGCGGCATACAATTCGGGAGAGCACCGGGTCGCCTACGCCATCACCCGCCAGAGGACGACCGACTACTGGCAGCTCAATCTCCCCGCGCAAACCACCTGGTTCGTGCCGAAGTTCATGGCCGCGCTCGCCATCGGGCGGAACCCGGAGGAGTATGGATTCGAGAGGCCGCAGAAAGCGCCGTTGAAGTTCGATGTCATAGAGGTCGAGCGTCCCTTCGACCTCGCCTCGATCGCCGGGGCCGCCGGCTGCTCCCTGATCGACATCAAGGATCTCAACCCGCATTTCAAGAAATGGTGCACGCCGCCCGACATGGTTGTCGAGGTCAAGGTTCCGCAGGGAACGGGGGATCAGTGCGCCGCCCGCCTCGCGGACATGAAGCAGCAGAAGCTCGTGTCATACGTTCAGCACAGGGTGAAGAGGGGGGAAACCCTTTCCAGCATCGCCGCCCAGTACGAGGTTTCCGTCAAGGAGCTCAAGAAGGCCAATGAAATCGGTTCCTCGCCGTCGATCCGCACGGGAGCCGTCCTGATCGTGCCCGTGAAGGATACCGCGAGATCGGTGCGTCTGGCGAGCAGGCCGTCCTATCGGAACCCGGACCGGCGGCTCGATCAGATTTCGCTGCCGCTCCTTTCCGCCTCCGACGAAGGCAACCAGATCCGCTACACCGTCAGAAGAGACGACAACCTCGTCAAGATCGCCGAGCGCTTCCATACGAGCCTCGCGGAGATTCGCGAATGGAACAAGCTCTCCTGCGAATCCGTCATCCGGCCCGGCGACACGCTCTGGATCCGTATGATCCCCTCCGACGGCCGGGTGCAGACAGCGGCCGCGGCGAGCGCCGTTCAGCAACCTCCCGACAGCGGCGGCGCGGCCTCGGCCTCGCCCGCAGCGGCGGCCCCTGACTCTCTCGCGAAGAGCGGTGCGCGCTGCATCACGCATATGGTCAGGAAGGGAGAAACCCTCACGTCGATCGGTCGTCTCTACAAGGTTCGCATCTCGGAGATACTCTCGTGGAACCCCAAGGCGGATCGCAACAGGCTGTATTCCGGCGACAAACTGAAGATCTGGACCGACGGCCGCTAAAGCCGAACATCGGTGGCGATGTTCGACTCGCCGTCCCCCATCTCGCGCCGTGGAATGAGCCCTCTGTCGAGCGTTCCGCTCACGAGGCAGTTCGTTCCGATGTGGATGCCTCCCGGCACGACCGTCCTCTTTCCTATGATCGTGATCCCGAAATCGAGATATTCCGGATGAAGCGTGTTGGGCGTGGCGGGGTCGCCGAATCCCACCCTCGCCCGGGGACCGATGAGCGCGGCCTTGTCGATGATTGTATTGCGCACCTCGGCTCCCGAGCCGATCGTGCATTCGTGAAACAGTATCGAACTCTCGACCCGCGCGCCCTTCTCGACCGTCACCCCGGGCGAGAGAATCGATGAGCGCACCTCTCCCCGCACGAGACATCCGTTGCATATGAGCGAGTTGCTGATGCTCGCCTCCCCCGTAACGACGGACGGTGGAGCGTCATTGGGGACGGTGAGGACCGGAGAAGATGTGTTACAGAGCCTCAGACGGGGACGCTCGCCGAGAAGAGCGAGGCTCGCCTGGTAGTAGCTCCTGAGCGTGCCGATGTCGAGCCAGTATCCCGTGAATTCGTAACCGGACACCTGGTCCTTTGACACGAGGTGCGGGATCACGTGTTTGCCGAAGTCGAGATCGGCATGCGAGCCCTCAAGTTGTTTGAGAACCGTTATTAGAAACTCTCTGTTAAATATGTAAATACCCATCGAGGCGAGATTGCTGTCGCTCACGGCCGGCTTCTCGACGAACTTCGTGATGTTGCCCGAACGGTCGATGGAGGCGATACCGAACTCGCTGGTCAGAGACCTCGGAACCCGGACGACACCGACCGAGGCCAGCCTGCCCCGCTGGAGATGAAACGAGTTGAAGCCCCGGTAATCCATGAGGTAAACATGGTCCCCCGACAGGATCATCACGTTCTCGCACGCGAGGTTTTTGAGAACCGAGATGTTCTGGTACATGGCGTCGGCCGTGCCGCGGTACCAGTCCGTCGCCTGATAGCCGAGGTGCGGGTGGAGCACATGGAGACCCCCGGTCATCCGGTCGAGATCCCACGGCTTGCCGATCCCGATGTGGCGAACAAGTGAGCGCGATATGTACTGCGTGAGAACGTAGACTTCATCGATTCCCGAGCGGATGCAGTTCGTCAGCGTGAAATCTATGATCCGGTATCTCCCGCCGAAGGGAACAGCAGGTTTCGCCCGATAGCGCGTGAGAAGGCTCAGCCGCTTTCCGACACCGCCCGCCAGTATGAACGCGACCGTTCCCTTCACCGTTTCCTCCGTGCGCGCTCGCTCGCGCGGGGTTCGACGAGTGTGCCGGCGCTCACCCTGACGCCCTTCGGTATCCGCGCCTTCCGTCCGACGACCGCGATGTCTGCGCCGGCGTCCGCCTGGCGCCCCGCCGAAATCGCCTTCCGCCCCCCCGCAGCGGAGCCGGGCCCGCCACCGATCGCGGCGCCTTCCCCCACGATCACATACTTGTCGAGAATGGCCTTCGTCACGCGCGCTCCGGCTCCGACGCGCGTGAACGGAAAGACGATGCTGTCACGCACGACGGCCTCCCTTTCCACCGTCACCCCGGGAAAGAGGATCGATCCCGTCACGGTCCCTTTGATGACGCACCCGTCGGCCACAATCGAGTTGCTCACGCGGGAACGGTCGGCGCATCGCGCCGGAGGCAGCCCTCCCCCCTGCGTGAATATCGGCCAGTCGGGATCGGTGATGAGCAGCCGGTGCTTGAGGAGCTGTAGCGAGGCGCGATAGTAGCTCGGAATCGACCCGATATCCTCCCAGTAGCCCTCGAACTCGTAGCCCGCCACATCGCCTCGCGTGAGAAGCGGCATGATGATATCGAAGACAATGTCTCGTTTCCCCGCCTCGAGGGTGTCGAGGAGAAAATCGCGCCGGAACAGGTAGATGCCGAGCGAGGCGAACCGGAACGTCGATTCGGTCGGTTTCTCCTTGAACGCCGTCACGAGGCCGTCGCGCGAGCGACGAACCATGCCGAAGCGGGACCGTTGACTCGGATGGACCCTCTTGATCGCGAGCGTGCAGGCCGTCCCCCGGGCGAGGTGGTACTCGAGCATCCGCCGGTAATCCATGACGTACACCTGGTCCCCCGAGAGAACGAGGATCATCTCGGCCCTCGAATTCCTGATGAGATCGATGTTCTGGTAGAGCGCGTCGGCCGTCCCCAGGTACCATTGCGCCGCCTCCCCGTTATGGGTCGGCTGGAGGATGTAGACGCCCCCGCTCGTCCGGTCGAGATCCCACGGCTTTCCCGT
>JBEKAW010000220.1:0-4277 GCA_050015715.1 Candidatus Krumholzibacteriaceae bacterium | reverse complement strand
CGTGGTCCGCAAGGCGGATCGATGCGAGTCCGGCTCGCTCGTCGTCGCCCTCGTCGACGGCGAGGCGACGGTGAAGCGCTACGTGCGCTCCGGTTCGCGTGTCATCCTCGCGCCTTCAAATCCCGAATACGAGCCGATCGTGCTTGGAGAGGGCGATTCACACGAATGCACGATTCTCGGAACGGTCGTCGGGGTCATCCGGGCCATAGCGCCGGGCAAGAAGGCCTTTTCCGGTTGACGCACCGATGTCCAGTTGATAGATTGCATCCATTCATCAGGCGTCCCCATCGTCTAGCCCGGATAGGACACCGCCCTTTCACGGCGGCAACACGGGTTCAAATCCCGTTGGGGACGCCAGATCTTCATCGTCTATCTATCTTTATCTCATTAAATCAGTTAGGCTTGTTCCTGAGAACTTTCCAGAAAAGCATTATTCATCAACCAGTTGATTCTCGAAGAGTTCCGGGTTCAAGTCCCTTCGGGGGTGTTCTGTACCACCCGTCAAGAATGTGATAGAATTCAACCAGCCTTTTTGTTGGTCATCCGTTCAAGGTGGTCAAGGTTTGGGAGCTGCTTGCGTGCTCCTTGGGTCGCGGCGCAAGGGGGTGTCCATTGAGTGCGAAGGGCGCGTTGTTGATCGATGACCCACGAGTCCTGCAGACGTTTGCCGGACCCACCGCTATCGCTCGACTCGAACGCTTCGTCGCTGGACTCTTCATGGTCTTGTCGATCCTGTTGGCCGCCGTTGCATGCAACTCGGGCGAGGAATCCAAATCCGCCGACGCGCTACAGCCCACGAAACTCGTAAACAAGGTCTGGATCGTCGCCGATTCTCCCGGAGGGCCGTCGGGGGATCTATATGTCTTCCTCTCCGAGGGGACGTTCGTGATCGCTTCGGCGGAGGCAGCACGGCCGATCGTGGGGCGATGGAGCTGGGATGGACACAGAGTGACGATGTCCGAAACGAGCATGCCTTACACGGCGGAGATTCTCTCCCTGACGGATGGCGAATTGCGATTCCGAGCCAACTACTGGAACCTCGGATCGGGCGAATTCCTGCTCGTGCCCGCGCCGCAAATGATGCCTGACACGACCCGGCAGGTTGAATTCGACCCTTCCCAGTATCATGTATACGCTCAAGGCGACGATCCGACCTGGTTGCTCACGGTCGAAGGCGGTGTTGCGAATCTACGGACGCGGGATGGGAACAGAGTCTTCACAGAGGGTAGCTGGGAGGAGGAGGATTCTCACACCTGGGTTTTCACCGCCCATCGGCGCGGAGCTAGTGGAGATGAAACCCTGTCCCTGACCATTTCCACGGAGCGATGTGTCTTCGGTCCTGCCGGCGCGACGCTCCCCATGCGTGCTGATCTCGACATAGCTGGCAAGGAGTTCAAGGGCTGTGCGCTTGCTGGCAAATAGGGGCGACGTCCAAGGACCGATGGCCAAGCGGAAGCTCAAGGGATCGCCTCGGGCAGCAGCGGGCACAATTCCGATTTATTCAGGCGCATAACTCCTTCAACGTCAGCTGCTCGAGCTCGCCTATTCGCTATAGAGGCTCCTTATGGCCCCCCACGTCACGGGCTCGGTGGCTATGGGGGAGCAGTTGCCGAAGTACGCTCTTGTGGTGATGGCGAAAAGCGTCCACGGTTGATTCACCTGGCACGTCATCACGTCTCCCGCATGATCGAGCACGCCCCCTTCTATCTTCAGGTAAGCCGGGGAAAAGACCTGGGTCACATCCTCCTTGTGAATCCAATGCCAGCCGTACTGGCACGTCTTGTAGTAGAACGTAAGACCCGTCATGAAATTGGTGCCCGTATAGTGATCGATTATGTCCGTGTTGACTTGCACCGCGCCCCGATAGAGGCTTCCATTCCCTCCAGGGATCACGGCGAAGGAGGCCGCCTGCACCCCGTCGTCGCTCGCCCAGCACCAGGACCAAACAGTATAGCGCTGTTGGGACCACGGGATCGAAACGCAATTCTGGAGGTGAACGTTGTCAACGTAGAGCCCGATCGAAGCGGATGGCGTAGAACCGAAAGAACCGGTGCTCGACAGAATCACTATCGCCGCGAAGGCGGCGAGGACCCTTCGCATAATGAACCTCCCGCGAATCTACCGGTACAGAGTCTTGATGGCTCCCCAGGTGGCGTGCTCCACGCTGACGGATCCTTCAATCCAGTCCTTGGTCAATTGCCCCTGGCACATCGCTCCCTGAATCAGCTCCTGGCACCCCGGCTGCGTCCACCTCAGGCCGATCGGGATGTTGTAGCCGACGCTGAAGGTGATCTGATCGAGGCCGACTTCGGTCCAGGACGCCGTGATCTGCCCGTTCGCATCGGTCACGCCGCTTCCGCTGCCGACGTGGGCGATCGTCCAGCTGACCGGGACGTTGCTCATCACGACATGATTCTGATCGTACAGCGTCGCGGTGACCGTCACGGGGCTGCCCGTCGGCGGCGCCCAGTAAGCCGGAGTGAGCACGAGAGACGTCGGGGTCGCCGGCACTGCGGCCGAAAGTGCCTCACCTATGATCGTATTTGCCGCGGCGAACACCTCCGGGTCGCTTCCACCGGTGGAGATATCAACGCCGTCGCTGAAATGCCACAGGGCCAGCTGCACGGCTGCCTTCCGCTGAACATCGGTGGAGAGCTCGCTTGGCATCCCCGGCACGGCCGGATAGTAGTTGTTCAGGATCCAGACAATCTGCGGCGACGTGATATCGGGACCCTGGGCGTATTGCGCCGGGTAGCAGAGTCTGACCGTCGCGCCCGTGCAGTACACAACCGTGGGCGTGACGCAGTCGACGAGGACGTTGAATGTCCCGGCGTAAAGCTGGGTGTTGTTGTCGATGTTGGGGTGCTGGATCGACATGTCATCTCCAACGATCGCGGCCACGTTGTCAGGTACGCAGAGGACCGAACCAAGAACCGTGACGGGAAGCAGGAACATGGCCAGCACGAAAAGTGATAGTAGTCGTTTCATGAAAACCTCTTCTGTGATTGTGACGGGCACGAGTACCCATCGGGTGAATGGTAGAACCTACCCCGAACGCGATGACGGGCATGGCGCCGTTGGCGATCTCCCCTCCTGTTGCGGACGCACCCCTCATCGTGTTGACGGAAGCCAAACTCATGTGAATTGATGGTCATATTGTACACCAAATTCGGTCTCGGGTCAATAGTTCTCATGCATAGGAGTCCTTTTTTCCGATTGACTTAGGCGCATCACTTCCGTATTCCTATGAGGAAAGTTCCAGAGGGTTTCCGGAGCACAAGGAGCGGATGATGAAGGGCAGATTGGAAAAAGCAGTTTGCGGTTTCGTGGGGCTTGCCGTTATTGTATCGGCCATGTGCATCGTTTCAGCGCAGGCCGCCGAGCTTCCCTGGATGAAGGGCTCGATCGACAAGCTCGAAGGATCGCTCGCCGCGAAGTACGGCGACGGCGTGCGCGCGAACGCGCGTCGCGGCATGGAGCAGGTCGCGGAGTTCTGGCGCGCCGAGGACGGAGACGCGGCGGCGTTCGAGGAGTTTGTGCTCGCGAACTTCGCCGGCGACGCCGCGACGCGCGACGAGATGTTCAACCGTTTCGAGTGGCTCCTCGACAAGGTCGACGGACACATGCACGAGCTGGATCTCGCGTTCCGGTGGCAGACGGATCTCGATATCGGCCCTGTGCTCCCCGTGGACGAGATGCTCGCGGGATACGACCCGGCGGCCCACGTGCTCGACGATTTCTTCCAGAACAAGATCGCGTTCGTCGTTCTCCTCAATTTCCCGCTCACGACTCTCGACCAGCGCCTCACGGACGGCGCGCAGTGGTCGAGGCGGCAGTGGGCGGAGACCCGGCTCGCCGAGCGTTTCTCGAAGCGGATACCGTCCGACGTGAATCTCGCGGTCGCGAAGGCGTCATCGGACGCCGACCGTTACATATCGGGATACAACATCTGGATGCACCACCTCGTCGACGCGAAGGGGCAGCGTCTCTTCCCGGCTAAGATGCGGCTCCTGTCACACTGGAACCTGCGCGACGAGCTCAAGGCCGACTACACCGACAAGAAGGACGGGATCGCCAAGCAGCGCATGATTCGCCAGGTGATGGAACGGATCATCACGCAGACGATCCCGGCGGTCGTTATCGACAATCCGACCGTCGACTGGAATCCCTATACGAACGAAGTGAAGCCCGCGGCGGAGAAGGACTGGGACGGAGATCGCGCCTCTCCCCGCGAGGTCACGAACGTCCCCGAGCCGGACACGCGCTACGCGATGCTG
>JBEKAW010000219.1:0-4368 GCA_050015715.1 Candidatus Krumholzibacteriaceae bacterium | reverse complement strand
CCCGACGCGCACCCGAGCGCGCCCGCGCCGATCTCGGCGATGCTCTCGGGAGTGCTTATCAAGGCGATCGGCATCTACTCGATCGCGCGGGTTATGTTCGACGTGGTCGGCCCGAACGCGATGGTCTCGACCATCCTCATGTTCCTCGGCGCGCTGTCGATGGTGGTCGGCGTCTTCCTCGCCGTCGGCCAGGCGGACATCAAACGGATGCTCGCGTACCATTCGATCAGCCAGATGGGGTACGTGATGATCGGCCTCGGGCTCGGCCTCAATCCGAACGTGCCGGCCGTGGTCGCCGCGATGGGGCTCTTCGGCGGGATCTACCACTTCGTGAACCACGCGGTGTTCAAGTCGCTCCTCTTCCTGTGCGCGGGGTCCTTCGAGTTCCGCACGGGGACAAGGAACCGCTACGAGATGGGCGGGCTCATCCGCAAGATGCCGGTGACGGGCGCGGCCTGCTCGATCGCGTCGCTCTCGATTTCCGGGGTACCCCCCTTCAACGGGTTCTGGAGCAAGCTGATCATCGTCGTCGCGCTCGTTCAGGCCGGCTACTACGTCTACGGCGGGATCGCGGTTCTCGTCGCCTTCGTGACGCTCCTGTCCTTCATCAAGCTGCAGCGGTTCGTGCTCTTCGGGCAGCTCCCGGCGCGCTTCGCCGCCATCAAGGAGTCGCCGTTCGCCATGACGCTGCCGCTCGTGGTGCTCGCGATACTCTGCATCGGGCTCGGTCTCGCGTATCCGTTCCTGGATCATAGCGTGCTGCAGGCGGCGCGGAGCGCGCTTCTCGACAAGCTCTCGTACATGGGATACATTCTCGGCGGGTGACGGATGAAACGGTTCGTGCATTTTTTCATTATCTACGCGGTCTGGATCCTCCTGACGTGGTCGTTCACCCTCCAGGAGCTCCTCGCGGGCGTCGTCATCTCGCTCCTCGCCGAGCTTCTCCTCGGGGACATCTTCCCGTATGAGGCGGTCATCGTGTTTCAGCCGCGGCGCTTCTTCTGGCTGTTCTGCTATTTCTGGGTGTTTCTGTGGGCCATGATCAGGGCCAATTTCGACGTCGCCTACCGCGTGCTGAACCTGTATCTGCCGATCAAGCCCGGCATCGTCAAGGTGCGCACGCGGCTCAAGAGCGACATGGCGCGGACGTTCCTCGCAAACTCCATCACGCTGACTCCGGGCACGATGAGCGTCGACATGATCGGCGATCATCTCTACATTCACTGGATAAACGTCACCTCCCCCGACATTCAGAAGGACACGGAGGTCATCGTCGGGGGCTTCGAGAAATATCTGGAAAGGATATTCGAGTGAACGTATTCATCTCGCTTCTCCTGCTCTGCATGTTCATGTGCCTCTACCGGGTCGGGAAGGGGCCGACGGCGCCCGACCGGATCGTCGCGATCGATATCATGGGGATCCTCATGGTCGGGTTCTGCGCGATCTTCTCGATCATGACGAGGAAGGATCTCTATATGAACATCGCCATCTCGTGGGCGCTCCTCAACTTCATCGGCACGCTCGCGCTCGCGAAGTATCTCGAGGGGAGGGGCTTCGATGAGTGAGTTCGTCGGATACGTGCTCCTCTCCATCGGAATCGCCTTCGACGTGTTCGCGTGCATCGGGCTCGTGCGCCTTCCCGACGTGTACAACCGTCTCCAGGCCGCGACGAAGTGCGCGACGCTCGGCACGGCGCTCATCATGGTGAGCGTGTTCTTCTTCACGGGGTTCGGGTCGATCACGATCAAGGCGCTTCTCTGCATATGGTTCATTCTCATCACGGCGCCGACCGCGGCCCACGCCATATCGCGCGCCGCCCACCGCGCGGGGATAAAGCTCTGGACGGGGAGCGTCATAGACAAGTACGCGGAAGACCGCGAGGGCTCGGAGGACAAGGCCTGAGGGAAACGGCCGGCAGGGCCTCGGGCCGCCACGGGAGTCTGAAGCAGCATGCGCAAGCCGAAACTGAGAGAGCTCAAATTCGCGATACAGGCGCTCATCAAGGGCCCGTACACCTCGAAGTTCCCGAAGGCGCCGGCGACCGTGCCGGAGCACTTCCGGGGCGTGCCGACCTACGTGAGCGACGACTGCGTCGGCTGCGGCGCGTGCGGCCAGGTGTGCCCGGCGGGCGCCATCACGGTCGTCGACGAGTACCGCGAGGACAAGAAGCGGATGGTCCGGCGCATCGAGCGCAACTGGGGCAACTGCATCATGTGCAGCCAGTGCTTCGTCTACTGCATCACGAAGAAGGGGATCGTCCTCGACAAGGACTTCGACAAATCGACGACCGATCCGGCCGAGTTCATCGACACGCAGGACAAGGAGCTCGTATTCTGCGAGCACTGCGGCAAGCCGATCACGACGGTCGACCACATCCGCTGGTGCATTGACAAGCTCGGCGAGCTCGCCTACGCGAACCAGACGTTCATGGTGGCGCGGCACAAAGCGCTCGGCCTCTCGATTGACGCGGCGCCCCGGAGCGCCGGCCGCCCCCTCGACCGCGGCGACTTCATCCGGGCGCTGTGCCCGAACTGCCGCGCGTCGTACATCCTGTCGGATGAGTGGGGAGAAAGCTGAACTTCACGGATAATGTGGGAAAGCTCTCGGCGCGCCTCACGGGCACGCGCTTCGGCGTGATCGGCGTGGGGAACGCGCTCAAGGGCGATGACGGCGCCGGCCCGGCCCTCGTCGCGCTTCTCGCGGCGGGCGCGGCGGCGTTCCCCTATGTCGACGCCTCGGAGGTCCCCGAGAACTACGGCGGCTGGGTCGAGAAGCAAGAGCTCGAGGCGGTCGTCTTCGTCGACGCGGTCGATTTCGGGGGCGCCCCGGGCGAGTGGCGCGTCATCCCGTTCGAGGATCTCATGCACTCGGCGAGCAGCACGCACCGGCTCTCGCTCCATTTTCTCATCCTCTATCTCACGGAGCGCTGGAAGGGGAAGGCGATTCTCATCGGCGTGCAGCCGAAGGGCCTGAAGCTCGGAGAGGGCCTCTCGGGCGAGGTCGAGGCCGGGATCAGGGACCTCGCGAACGCGCTGCTCACGGTGTAGGGCCCGCATCCACCGTTCACACGTGCGGCAACGGCATGAACGGCCTCGCGGCCTTGCCGCTGCCCGATTCCCTTCCCCGAGGCGCCGCCCCGCCGCGCCGTCCGCGGGGGAGCGGCCGTTATAATCCATTACAGTGTAATCGCTTGCGTCGGCGGCGCGACGCTCTTTCGCCCCTGCGCCGATCCAAAGCTCTCCTTTCCGGCGACATGGACCCATTCTTGTAAATGGCGGCGAGATGGAGGTGAGAGAAACCGGTGGGGGCGCTCGTGCGACAGCCGGGTCGAGATCCAGTCGATCGAGGGGTGTTATTGCTTCGGAGCGCGGCGGCTCACGCGGGTTGCCGCAAACGGGAAGGGGATGGTGTGGATGTTCAGGAGAAGCATTTCCGTCGTCGTTCTGATTTCGCTTCTTTCCTTCCTTCTCTATTCGTGCACGGGCGAGCAGCGCAGTCCCGTCTCTGACGATCCCGACCGGCTCGAGACGGCTCTGAGCAAGGCGAGCGAGCTCCAGGAGCTCATCGCGATCAGAGACGAGATCGCGACGCGCGCGATCGCGTTGAACGTCACGCCCGACGACATCCGGGCGGCGGGCCTGGATGCGCGCCGGGCGAACGAGCTCCTCGGCCTCACGGCGGAGGAGGCGCAGGCGCGCTACGAAAGGATCAACACGCTCGTCGGTTCTCTCTACGAAAGCTATCCGCAGCTCAAGGACGTTCAAGCGCGCGCGACATACGAATGCGCGGTCTGCGACGTCGAAGGCGTCGCGGCGGCGTGGGAGCATCTGTCGAAGGTCCTCGCCCCCGGCGCGGGCGGCGGCGTGCTCGCCGGCGCGGGCGCCGGACAAGGGCTCCAGGCCCCGGCCCGGGGGCCTCTCAAATGCAAATGGACCCAGCTCGCGGTCGGCTTCGGCCTCTGCGCGGTAAAGTCGGGAGGCTCGCTTCTGTTCTACACGGCCTGCTCCTACGGCGTTTTCTGCGGCTCGTGCGACGGCGGCATCGCATCCGTAATCTGTCCGAGGTAGGAGGCGTCCATGATAGCCACGACAATCGTAGTCGCCCTGCTCCTCGGAGGGCTCGCTCTCAGCCGCGCGCCCTTCATGAGAGGGCTCAAGACGAAACGATTCATGTCGTTCGTCTACGCCGCGGCCGCTGTCTATTTCGCGGTGCTCGCGTACGAGGCCGTCGAGGGCCACACGCGCGTGTGGCCGCACGTCGTGCTGGGCGTCATATTCCTCGCCGGGGCGATCGACAGCGCGCGGGCCTCGGGCGTGCCCGGAAGGTCCTGACGCGGCGCTACACCCTCGTATAAAAAGGTTGCGGCCC
>JBEKAW010000218.1:0-4393 GCA_050015715.1 Candidatus Krumholzibacteriaceae bacterium | reverse complement strand
CGGCGGGCTGCGGGCATCGCAGTCCCTGCTCGGTGCTCATGTCCCAGAACAAGAGCGACTCGCCGCAGAGCCAGTTGCCTTCGGCGCGGTTGTGATGAAACAGGTTATCCCAGGAAGGGCACTCCCCGCCGGCGAGGGAGAAGGGCTGTGGATACTGGTACCACATCGTGCATACCGCCGTCCAGCCCGTCTGCTGGAAGTAGCAGTAGGAGATCTCGTTCCCGTTCGAGTCGTCGCGGATCCGCACCGCGTCCCCCTTGAAGCGGCGGAAAATGCAGCCCGTTATCTGATTGCAGCTGCTGTGATGGGCGAGATAGACGCCGATGATCGGCTGATTCGGCCCGGCCGTGAGAGACTGAGCGCCGGTCTTCTGCGGAAAAGCGTTCGTATTGGCGTTCGCGCAGTCGATAAACGAGCAATCCCGGATGACGTTGTGCCTCGAGTTCACGAGGTCGATCACGCTCCATGAGATCTGCCGTTCCGGCTGCGCGGCGTTCCCGATGTCCTCCATGACGCAATCCGTTATGCTGTTCGAGCCGTTCCAGCCGGATTCATCGCCGGCCTCCCCCGTGAACCAGATCGCCCCCGCCCGGTAGCCCTGCACGAAAAACCTTCTGAAATGCACGTGCGTCGCTCGCCCCGCGGACGCCTTCAGCACGAAGAAGACCGTATCCGCGCCGCCCTGGCGGAACGACGCGCGGACCGAGTCGGGCCAGGCCTCAAAGGTGATGCCGCGATCGGGATTGAAGTAATCCCAGATAACGGATTGGCCGTAGTAGACGCCGGCGTCGCTCCGAATCCTCACGACGACGCTGGAGTCTGGGCGCTCGTCGCGGAGAATGTCCTGGACTCCGTTCAGCGTGGCGACGGGCGCCGCTTCGCTGCCGGAATTTTCGTCGTTCCCCGCGGGAGACATGTAGATGTAGCGCGTTGCGGCCGGCATGACCGCGGGGTTCTCCTCGCACGAGGACACCGTCTTTTCGCCGGGCGCCGTATTGTCGCAGCCGGCGACCGCCGCGAGCAGGAGCGCAAGCGCCGTGATGATCTCGTTTCGTGTGAGCAGCCGCGTCATCAAATACCCAGGATGTCCCTCACCTTGTTGATCGGGTCGGATTGACCGGTGACGTAGAAGTGGATTGCCGGGACGTTCCGCTTGAGAAGCTCCCCGGCCTGGCGGGCCGCCCACCTGACTCCCGCCTCCTCGGCGCCCCGCTCGTCCGACCGGAGAATCTCCTCCGAAAGCTCGAAGGGAATATCCACGTGGAAGCTCAGAGGAATGCTCGTCAACTGGTGCCGCGAATAGAGGATCTTGAGCCCCGGAATGACGGGCACCGTGATGCCCTCGGCGCGGCACAGCTCCACGAACCGGAAGTAGGCCGTGTTGTCGAAGAACATCTGCGTCACGATGTAATCCGCGCCCGCGTCGACCTTTGTCTTCAGGTTCCGGATGTCCGTCGTGATGTTCGGAGAGGCGAAGTGTTTCTCCGGGTAGCCGGCGACGCCGATGCAGAAAGAGCTCGGCTCGGCGTCCAGAAGGTCCTCGAGATAAACCCCCTTGTTCATCTTCGCGATCTGCTCGACGAGGTCGCGGGCGTCCCGGTTGAACGTTTTGCCGCCTGGCTTGGCCTTGTCGCGGACCGGAGCGTCCCCCCTGAGCGCCATGACGTTTTCGATTCCGAGATACTGGAGATCGATGAGAAAATCCTCCGTCTCCTCTCGCGTGAATCCCTCGCACAGAACGTGAGGAACCGCGTCGATCCCGTATTGCTTCTGGATGAGGGCGCAGATCCCCAGGGTTCCAGGCCGCTTTCTCTTGACCTTCTTCCGGATCCCGTCCGGCGTCTCCTCGTATATGACCTCGGCCCCGTGGCTCGTGACGTCTATGAACTTCGGATCGTATCTGGCGATGTCGTCGATGATGGAGAGAAGATCCTTGAGGCGGCCTCCCCTTTTCGGCGGGATGATCTCGAAGCTGATGAGCGGCCGTGCCGCGGCAGCCAGGTGCTCGATGACCTTCATTGCGCGCACCCTTTCGATGACGCCTTCCTGTAGATCGCCGACGAGGTCAGCGCCTTGAGCCGGTCCGTTCCCTGCTTCGCCAGAATCTCCTCGAGGAGGACGAGGTCGGGATGAGCGTCGCTCAGGAGCCGGTAATCTCTCGCCGGGTCTCCGATGATGGTATCGAGGCCGTTCCGCGCGGCGAGCGTCAGAAACGCATTCTGCAGCGGCAGCCTCGCGGCGGCCGGCAGCCCGGCCGTCAGGTTGGAGAGACCGGCCACGATGCGGACGCCCTTCATGGCGCGATCCTCCCGGACTCTCAGGATAGTCTCGAGAGCGATATTGGCGAGGCCCTTCAGGTCGCAGGCGAGCGCGGGCGTGCTCGGATCGATGAGGATCTCCTCTCGCGCGAAGCCCGCTGCCGCGGCGCCGGAGAACAGGCGCCGGGCCGTCTCCAGCGCCTGTGCGACCGTCTCGTTCAGGAAAGAAGAAGATCCCTCGCGCCGTTCCGAAACGAGAATGATGACCCGGCACTCATGGTCCCTTCGAATCTCGAAGATCTCTTTTTCCCGGCTTTCCGTGGCCGAGTTCAGGATTGCGAGGCCGTCGGATCGCGCGGGATCGAAAGACTCGATTCCCGCCCTGAGGATTTCGGGGGAGGTGCTGTCCAGACACAACGGCACGCGGACGACGGACTGGAGCACCTCGACCGTGCGCCTCATGCTCTCGGCCGGGAGAGGGCCGATGTTCACGTCGAGAGCTTGCGCCCCATTCTCGACCTGGGCCAGCGCGAGCTTCTGCAGACCGTCCATGTCGCCGGCCTGGAACAGGGACCGGGCCCGCGGAATACCGTAGTTGATCCTCTCCCCGATGATAGCGACTTTTTCCGAGATCATGATTGTCCTCATAGCATGATTGGAGAGCGAGGGTCAAGGGCTCACTGGACAGGCCCCCTCCAAGCGGTTACAATGGCACGGTGAAGAAGGCTTCCCAGAAGCGCCCCCAGACCGGCTCGGCGCCGCCGCGGAAGAAAACGGCAACGAATCTCCGGTTGTGCGCGCTCCTCGCCGCGAGCCTCGTGCTGCTCGTTATCGGCTGGCGGCTCTTCTGGTTTCTCACGGACGACGCGTACATCTCGTTCAGGTATGTGAGCAACAGCGTCCTTGGATACGGATACGTCTGGAACTTTCCCCCCTTCCGTCCCGTCGAGGGCTACACGAATTTCCTGTGGATCCTTCTTCTCGACGGCGTCTGGCGCGTGCTCCATGTGCCTCCGCCCTCATCCGCCAACTATCTCACGCTCGCCTTCTCGTTTCTCACGCTCGTCGCGCTGTCGATGATGACGCTGCGAATCAAATGGCGCTCGGAACTCCGGCCGCGCGCAGTCGCATTCATAGGGCTCCTTCTTCTCTTTCTCCTCGTGAACCGCACGTTTCTCGCGTGGACGAGCTCGGGGCTCGAGACGGCGATGTTCACGTTCCTCGTGGTGGCATGGGTCTTCTTCATGCTCGCGCCGAAGGGGGCGCTCGGGTGGCCGGCGTTTTGCGCGGCGCTCGCCGCGTCGCTTCTCGAGCTCACACGTCCCGATGGAATGCTCTACGCGGCGGGCACGCTCGCTCTCCTCGCCTATCTGTTCATCAAGAACAGACGCACGTTGAAGGCGGCGCACTGCCTCCCCGCCGCGCCGCTCCTTCTCGTCCCGCTTCATCTCGTGTGGCGGTTCAAGACATACGGGCAGTGGCTCCCGAACAGCTACTACGCGAAACAGGTGGCGTGGTGGCCGGGGAGCGGGCTGCGCTACGCGGCCTCTTTCGTTCTCGAATACGCCTTGTGGATATGGATCGCCCTCGCCGTCGCCGTCGCGCTCGGGAAGAACGCGCGCGCCGCGATCAAGAGAGAGTTCTCGGCCGCGCAGGCCGTCGTGCTCGCCGCGCTCCTCTGTCATTTCCTCTACTACACGATCGTCGTGGGGGGCGATCATTTCGAATACCGCGTGTACAATCACTATCTCGTCCTGATCCCCGTTTCGTTCCTATGGCTCTTGAGTCGAACCGCCATGCGGGCCTCGCGCGCCGCCGCATTCATGCTGCTCTTCATCGCGCTCTCCCTCCCCGTGCCGTGGACGCACTGGCGCTACTCCCAGGATCTCATCACGCGGGATGAGACCTCTCATATGAAGGTCCCCGTCGCCCCGCACTGGCCCGCGCCCGTGCGCTGGTACGCGGGCCTCTTCGACCGAATGCAGTTCGAGCTCATAGACCATTCCGTCTGCATCAGACACCAGGAGCACAAGATTTGTCAGGAGTACCTTGTTCAGCTCTACCCTTCACGCGAGGAGGGCCTGCTTCTGCCGTCGGACGGATATCCGGTTCACGTGGCCGCCGCGGTCGGTGTC
>JBEKAW010000217.1:0-4460 GCA_050015715.1 Candidatus Krumholzibacteriaceae bacterium | reverse complement strand
CGTCCCGCTCTTCATTGCGCGAGCGGATACTACGCCCTCGACCGCGCGCATGATTCGTTGCACATACAGAGGCGAGATCGTGGGCGGCGCCGCGCCGAGCTGGGGCCTCGCGGTCGAGAGAACGACCGCGACGTCCTTCCAGTCCTCGCCGGTGCTCTGCTGGACGCGGGCGCTGTAGGCGAGGTCGATCGACTCCTTCGCCGTATCGTAGCGGATGAGATATTCGGGCGTCCACGTCGCCCCGGAGACGTTGTACGTGAATGAGAGCTCGAGGTCTCCGGGAGAGACGATCTCGCAGTCGACTGCGACGCGCGGGCTCCAGTCGTCCTTCGTCTGCATCTCGTTCAGCTGGTTCGTTACCCAGTTGATATCGTCGGCGAGCTTCGCGTTCCGCTTGTTCAGGCCGCCGATCATCTCGTTCGTCTTGACGCGCTCCGCGCCGATGAATTCGAGAACGTTCTTCCAGTCCTGCACGCGGAATATCTCGGTGGCGAGCTTCGTGCTCCCCTTCTCGAAGGGGAATTTGGCGAAGTCGTCGAGAAACTGCACCGAGCTGTTCAAGGAATTGAGTTGTATCTGGAGTGTGTCGCGCGTCGCCGTGAGAGCGTCGAGCTTGCTCTTGAGCTCCTTGTAGCGCGGGGATTCCGCGCCGAGCCCGCGCACCTTCGCGACGTCCACGCCCATGATGCGCGCCTGCGCAGTGCCCTTGCCCTCGACCTGGAGCGAGGATTCGGAGAAACCGCGCGGCAGGTCGCCGCAGACGAGCCTGTAGAGTCCGGCCGCAAGCTCGATCTTTCCGGCCCGCGTCACCTGCGCCCGGTCGGCGTACACCGTGGCCGTGACGATCCGCGTCTCCAGCGCGAGCTCCTTCTCCTCCGACGCGGCGGCGCGATGGGGAGGAACGGCGAGGAGCGAGAGCGCCGCGAGAGAAAATATCGCCGGGAGCATTCTCGCTAGCACGGAATTGCATGTGCGTTTCATATTTTATGCCTCCTTCGGTCCCTGGAGATCATGCTCTCGTTTGATGCCGGCTCGATTGTCTTTCCGTGGTATAATGGCACGATAGGGCCTATTCCCGGGCGCAGTCTAGCACGAATGAACAGAAAATCGCCAACCCTCATTCTCCTCTTCGTCCTTGCCGTCGCCGCCGTCATCCGTGTGTATTCCGCGCTGCGATGCACGTCGATTCCCGGCTACAGCGACATGGCGCTCTACAATGCGGCCGCCTGGAAGGGCGGCTTCCCGAAGTCCCTGCCTCCCGGTTATCCGCTGTTTCTGAGGGGGATATACGCCCTTTTCGGGGCGCGGAACTACAATGCGGTCTTCGTCGTGCAGGGCCTCATCAGCGCGCTCACGGTGTTTCTCATCTACCGGGTGACGAGCGCCGTCGCGAGCCGCCGCGCCGGGCTCATCGCCGCCGGGATCGCGGCCGTCTACCCGAATCTGATCGCCTACAATCTCACGACGCTGACGGAAACGATCGGCGTCTTCTTCGTCATGGTCCTTCTCCTCGTCCTCGTCGCCGCGATACCGGAGAGAACGCGGTCCGTTCTCGCGGCCGTCGTGATCTTCATCGGTTTCGCGTTCAGGCCGGTCATCGTTCTCTTCGCGCCGGGAGTGTTCCTTGGAATCAAGAGGCGCTGGACCTTCGCTCTCGCCGCGGTCGTTCTCCTCACGCCGCTCGTGGCGTTTGAAATGACCGTCGGCAAAAGCTTCCAGAGAAGCGCGGTCGCCGTCTACGAGACCTACCATCCGTCGCTCGACGGGAGCCGGTTCATCAACCCCGACTCGACGGAGCTCCGGAGCGACACCCTGTCGAGCGCGGTGTACCTGAAGGCCGCGCTGGCGAATATCGCCCACAACAGGGGGAAGGCGCTCGATAACGTATACAACAAGGTGACGGTTCTCTTCTCGCGCGGGTGGGACACTTTCGTTATCGAGCCGATCGTCGGCGAGGGGACGCTCGCCTACTACGTCTGGGCATACGCCTACCTTCCCGTTCTTGTCCTGGGGTTCATCGGCATCGCCCGGCTGTACGGCAGGAGAAACAGAATGCTCGCGCTGCCGGCGCTCAGCTACACGGTGCTCGTCGTGCTTTTCTTTCTTTTCAAGTTCAGGTACCGGCTGCCGATCGAGCCGGTCCTCATCATATACGCTTCGATGCTGCTGGCCGGCGAGCGGAGCCGGGCCGCGGGGTTCGATGAGAGCGCCGCGCCGGGCGGCGCGTCCGCCGCGGCGCGAATCGGGAGCGATCGCGGCATCGTCGCGGGAATCGTTCTCCTTGCGCTGGCGCTCAGGGTCTACGGGGCCTTTTCCGGCCGCGCGCCCGTCGATTCGATAGAGATGGAGGAGTACAACCGGCTCGCCCTCGAGGGCGGGCTCGGGAGCGCCGCCGCGCCGCTGTATCCGCTCTTTCTCCGCGCCATCTATTGCCTCTTCGGCACGGGCAACCATGCGGCGCTCTTTCTCGCGCAGGGGATCCTGAGCGCGCTCACCGTCGTTCTGCTCTACGCGGCGGTCGCGCGGCTGTGCGGCGGCACGGCGGGCGTCATCGCCGCGGCCATCTGCGCCGTGTTCCCCGATTTTGTCCTCTACAACCTGAACGTCGGCGTCGAGTCGATGGGCGTCTTCCTCGTCGCGGCGCTCATGGCGGCCTCCACGGCGCGCATCGGCGAGAGATCGCGCGCGCTTCTCGTGGGGGCGCTCGTGGCTCTCGGAGTGCTCCTCGAGCCGCTCCTCGTATGTCTCGCTCCCGGGGCGCTTCTCGCGTCGCGGAGGCGCGCGCTCCTCCTTCTCGCGATGATGCTCGTGCTCGTTCCTTTCGTCGTGATCAATACGGTCAGGACGCGCGCGATCGAGCCCGTGTACGAGGCGCGGCTCTTCGGGCTCAGTCTCGACAATTTCGCCGGCCCGGGGGGCCTGGAGCACGGCATCGACGCCGTCTACGACAACGCGAACGAGATCATGACGAAGGAGGGGCCTATCCCCGACGCGGCCACCGGAATCGAGAAGCGGCGCGGCGCCAACGCGGCGGTGTATTCCTGCGGAATCGTCATGCTGATGGGGTTCGTGGGGCTCGCGAGATACTACCGGCGCGAGCACGGCGCGTTCGCCCTCCCCGTGCTGCTCTATATCGCGCTCCTCGTGCTCTTTTCATATTTCAGAACGCAGTACCGGGCGCCTCTCGAGCCCGTTCTCATAGCGTACGCCGCAATTCTCCTCGGCGGCGGATGCAGGGCGCCGGCCGCGCCTCCGGAGAACCGCGCCGGATAAAAGCCGTTGAATTGAATCCCTTTTCTATGCATTATCTGCCTGCGGTTCGACGGATTCAAAGGAGCGAAGGTATGGAAGATGTCCGCAAATATCATATGGATACACAGTGCGTGCACGCGGGGTTCAAGGCCGAAGAGACCGGCGCCATCGTCACCCCCATATACCAGGTTTCGACGTTCGCGTTCAGGGACGTCGATCACGGGGCGGGGCTTTTCGACGGGAAAGGCGAGGGATACATCTACACGAGGATGGGCAATCCCACGATCCAGGCCGTCGAGCGCGCCGTCGCGGTTCTCGAAGGAGGCTACGGAGGTCTCGGATGCGCCTCGGGCATGGCGGCCATTCACACGACCTTCGCGGCGCTCCTCGGCGCGGGAGATCACGCGGTGTGCTCCGCGATCGTCTACGGACCGACGCAGACGCTTCTCGCGAACGTCATGTCGCGCTTCGGGATCGAGTCGACGTATGTCGACACGTCCGATCTCGACGCCGTGAAGAGGGCGATGCGGCCGAATACGAAGCTCGTTTTCGTCGAGACCCCCGGGAACCCCGTGCTCGCCGTGAGCGACGTGGCGGCGATCGCGGATATCGCGCACCGGCAGGGGGCCAGGCTCGCTGTCGATAACACATTCATGAGCCCCGTGCTCCAGCGGCCGATCCCGCTCGGCGCCGACGTCGTCATTCACTCGATGACGAAGTTCCTCAACGGGCACGCGGACGTCGTCGCGGGGATGATCGTCGTGAAGACGGAGGACGATTACCGGACGTTCCGCAGGATCCTCAATCAGCTCGGCGGAGTCATCGATCCCTTCAACTCGTTCCTCGTCGCGCGCGGGATCAGGACGCTCGCGCTTCGCATGGAGCGGCACTGCGCGAGCGCGGAGAAGGTCGCGCGCCGCCTCGAGAGGCATCCGAAGGTCGCGAAGGTCTATTATCCGTGGCTCGAGTCGCATCCGCAGCACGCGCTCGCGAAGCGGCAGATGAGGGGCGGGGGAGGAGTCGTGAGCTTCGAGCTCGCGGGGGGTATCGAGGCCGGCAAGACGCTCCTGAATTCGCTTCGGCTGTGCACGCTCGCCGTGAGCCTCGGCGGGGTCGAGACGCTCATCGAGCATCCCGCCTCCATGACGCATGCGTCGATGGGAGCTGCCGCGCGCACGCGGGCGGGGATTCCTGAGGGGCTCGTGCGG
>JBEKAW010000216.1:0-4517 GCA_050015715.1 Candidatus Krumholzibacteriaceae bacterium | reverse complement strand
TGGTCACGCGCGCCGATATGTCCCCCGCCGCGCGCGAGAACAAGGAATGGCTCATCAATGAGTACTGGGACATGATGACGAAGGCCTTCATGGATGACCGCCACCTGACGGAGGCGAAGATCGTCGAGCTCATGAACTTCGCGATCTTCACCGCTCCCGAGGCGAAGGCGGCGGGGCTCGTCGACCGGGTCGTCTACTGGAACGAGCTCGAAACCGCGCTCAAGGGCACGGAGAAGGAGCTTCGCACCGTCTCGCAGGCGACGTACGCGGCCGTGAAGCCCGAGAAGCTCGGGCTCACTGGCTCGAAGAAGATCGCGGTCGTTCACGCGGACGGAATGATCGGCGGCCGGAAGAGCAGGGTCGATCCTATGCTCGGCGTCATGATGGGCCACGAGAGCGTCATCGCCGAGCTCCGCCGGGCGCAGAAGGACAAGAACGTCGCGGCGATCGTCTTCCGCGTCGACAGCCGCGGCGGCGAGGGGCTCGCGAGCGATCTCATCGGGCACGAGATCGCGGTGATATCGAAGGAGAAGCCCGTCGTCGTGTCTATGGTCGACGTGGCGGCCTCCGGCGGATACTACATCGCGTACGAGGCCTCGAAGCTCGTCGCCGATCCGATGACGCTCACGGGCTCGATCGGATCGATCAGCATGAAGTTCAACATGCGGGGGCTCTACAACAAGCTCGGCATGACGTACGATTTCGTCGAGAAGGGTCCCAACGCGCTCCTCTTTTCCGATTACAGCGACTTCACCCCCGCGCAGTGGAAGCGCTACGAAGACGCCCACTGGGCGGGTTTCGACATGTGGCTCAGGGACGTCGCCGCGCGCCGGAAGATGACCTACGAGCAGATCTCGAAGCTCGCGATGGGCCGCGTGTGGACGGGCAGGCAGGCCAAGGCGAACGGTCTCATCGACGAGACGGGAGGTCTCGACAAGGCGATCGACGTCGCCCGTGATCTCGCGAAGATCCCGGCGGACCAGAAGGTCGCGGTCGTGCATTACCCGATGAAGAAGGGGCTCCTGCAGATGCTCCTCGGCGGCGAAGGGGGCGGCGTGAAGGCGGCGGCGAACTGGGTCGTCTACCGCTACATTCGTGACGACGTCGCCCAGACCTGGAACATGCTGAACGAGAGCAATCTCTACATGCTCGATGACGCGGCCGTGAAATAGAGCCCTTCGATGATGAATTTCGTCCAGACGTTGCCGGAGGTTTCGATGAAAACGGTGCCGTTCGCGCTCCTGTCGCTGCTGGCGCTTCTTCCCGTCGTGGTCGCGGCGCTGACTCCAGCCTCTTCGTCGGCGTTCGACCGGCCCGCGGGGCGCATGCTCGCCTCGCGCTCCGAGACGATCGCGAAGAACGGCATGGTCTGCGCGGCGCAGCCCCTGGCCGTCGAGATCGGCCTCGACGTCCTGAAGGCGGGCGGGAGCGCAGTCGACGCCGCGATAGCGGTCAACGCGGCTCTCGGGCTCATGGAGCCGGTCTCGTGCGGCGTCGGCGGCGATCTCTTCGCCATCGTGTGGGACGCCAAATCGCAGAAGCTCTACGGCCTCAACGCGAGCGGGCGGAGCCCGTACCTCCTCACGATCGACGAGGTCAAGAAGCGCGGGCTCGCCTCGATGCCATACACGGGCGTGGTGCCCGAGACGGTGCCCGGCTGCGTCGACGGCTGGTTCGAGCTCCACGAGAAATTCGGGAAGCTACCGATGAAGGACGTTCTCGCGCCGGCGATCAGGTACGCGGAGGAAGGCTTCCCGGTGAGCGAGGTCATCGCCCACTACTGGGCTCTCGGCGGCGAGCGTCTCAAGGACGAGCCGAATTTCGCCGCGACGTACCTGCCGGGCGGCCGCGCGCCGGCAAAAGGGGAGATCTTCAAGAACCCCGATCTCGGCCGGACGTACCGGATGCTCGCGACGGAAGGGCGCGACGTCTTCTACCGCGGAGCGATCGCGCAGACGATCGACGCCTTCTCGCGGCGCATCGGGGGCTACCTGCGTCTCAAGGATCTTCAGGCTCACACCTCGACGTGGGTCGAACCGGTGAGCACGAACTACCGCGGGTACGACGTCTGGGAGCTCCCGCCGAACTCACAGGGGATCGCGGCGCTCGAGATGCTCAATATCCTCGAGGGCTACGATCTCGCCAAGCTCGGCTTCGGAAGCGCCGGGGCGCTCCACCTCATGATCGAGGCGAAGAAGCTCGCCTTCGATGACGCGGCGCGATTCTACGCCGATCCCGATTTCGTGAAGGTGCCCGTCGCGAAGCTCGTCTCGAAGGAATACGCGGCCGGGCGCCGCGCGCTGATCAATCCCGACAGGGCGCTCCTCGAGGTCCCCCCGAGCGGCGTCGTTCTCGAGACGGGAGAGACGACGTACCTCGTCGTCGCCGACAAGGACCGCAATTTCGTGTCGCTCATCCAGAGCAACTACTCGGGCTTCGGCTCGGGCCCCGTGCCGGACGGGCTCGGCTTCTGCCTGCAGGACCGCGGCGCCCTCTTCAACCTCGACCCGAAGCATCCGAACGCTCTTCTGCCGCACAAGCGGCCGTTCCACACGATCATCCCCGCGATGGTCACGCGCGAAGGGAAGCCCGTGTTCGCCTTCGGCGTCATGGGTGGGTCGATGCAGCCGCAGGGGCACGTCCAGGTGCTCTGCAACATCATCGATTTCGGGATGAACATCCAGGAGGCGGGGGACGCGCCGCGATTCAATCACATGGGCTCCTCGGAGCCGACGGGAGAGGTCATGCGGGACGGGGGCCGGGTGGCGCTCGAGGGGGGATTCGCTCCCGACGTGATCCGCGCGCTCATGGAGAAGGGGCACCGGATCGTGGGGGACGTGGGCGGCTTCGGCGGCTATCAGGGCATCTGGTGGGACCGCGCGAACGACGTGCTCATCGGGGCCTCGGAATCCCGCAAGGACGGCTGCGCGGCCGGCTATTGAAGCATCAGAGAAGGGAGCCGGGTACGAGGGTCTACGACAGAAGCATCGTCCTGCTCTGCCTGATCTTCGGTGAATCGACGATCTTGAATCCCGCCTTCAATGCCGCATCGACCGTGCCGGCGTATGCGCTCTCGGAGACGTGCATCTTCGGCTCCACGACGAGGAGCCTCCCGCCGGGCGCGAGCGTCGACCTCACGAGCGCGAGGAACGTTGCCGCGTCGCTCACCTCGTGCACCATGTAGAATGCGAGCGCGAAATCGACCCTACCGGCGATGCCCCTCGCCCAGGCGCCGTCCTCTCCCGCGAGCAGCGTCTCGATCCTGTCGAGGAGCCCGGCCTTGGCCGCGCGCTTCCTCACCTGCTCGAGCATCCGGGCCTGGATGTCCACCGCGATGACCTTGCCCGTCGGCCCCGTGAAACGGGCGAGGTCCAGGGTGAACGACGCCATTCCGGGGCCGATATCCATGACGGTAGCCCCCGGCCGTATATATGCGGCGAACATCTTCCGGGGGTTATGGGCGAGGCGCCTCACGGGGTTTGCGAGGAAGTACCCGAGCCACCAGGGGCAAACACGCTGTGCCATGGAGCCTCCTTTTCCGCGAGTATATTCGATTGCGGCCCCCCGAGCCAATTAATAGTAATTTCTTGTTGAATCCCGGCGATGATTTTTGTAACGTTCATGTAACCAGCAACGTGGAGAAGGAGGTTGAACATGAAGAAAGTAGTCCTTTGCAGCGGAAGCAAGTGCTGTCCCGAAGCCCTCATCAATGGCGACATGATCACCATTAAGGACGACGACGGCGGCACGGTCAACCTGACCAAAGAGCAGGTCAAGATCCTCTGGGAGAACCTGAAGTAATCCTGAAGCGACCCCGAAGGATCGCGATGTGCACTTGAGCGCTCCGGACCGTTCCGGAGCGCTTTTCGTTACTCAAGGTTCAGTGAGAACTCTTCCCAATCCCCCGGGAACTCGATCGTGTAGGCGACGCGAATCTCGATCTTCTGCTTCGGCGCGGGGGCGAGGTTCCACGTGACGATGCCGTCTTCCCGCTCCTCGGCAGGCTTGGGATCGAGATCGACGTCCGTCACCTTGATCTCCTTCATCGCGGAAACGGGAATGCGATCCTGAAGCACGACCTCCGCGGGGCTATTCTTGAAGCTCTCGAGTGTGACAAGATAGCTGTAGCGGATCTTCCTGACTGTCGCCCCTTCCTTGGTGAGATACTCCTTCTTTTCGAGCTTGTGCGTGACCTTCATGTCCTGGTCGATCCCGAGGTGTACGGGGAACTCCTGACCGACTGCGACCGGTGTAAGGGTCTCCTTTCCGACGAAGCTCGAGGTCTTGCCCTGCGCACCCGCGGGGGTCGTCTCGATATAGACCTCGGCCGTCCCCGAGAGGAGCGGCGCATCGAGCGTATTCGTGACGCTCCCCTTGACAAAGACGTTCTGCGACAGGCGCGGCGCGGTGTAGCGCGAGAGCTTCCCCGTGAGCTTGTCCTGAAGAATGAGCACCCGCCGCGGATCGGAGCCGCTCGCGAGATCGACGTGCTTCGGTATGGCGAAGGTCGCCGCGAA
>JBEKAW010000215.1:0-7671 GCA_050015715.1 Candidatus Krumholzibacteriaceae bacterium | reverse complement strand
GAAATCGGGTTTGATGCGCACCGCTTCTTTGAAATGCGCGAGGGCCTCGTCGGTTCTGCCTTCGCCGAGGAGGTACGTGCCCAGGTTGTTGTGAGCGGCGTAGTTCGCGGGATTGACGGCGACCGCATGCTCGAACAGCGTGCCGCTGTTGCGCCAGAAACCGACTTGGTGCCACGTGCACGCCGCAAGAATCACGAGAACGACACCCGCCGGTATCGCAAGCGGGCCTAACGGCCCGAACTTCGGTTTCGCCGCGACGGTTTTATGTTGAGCGGGTCGTGCACGGGCTCCGCCCGCGGAAGCTCTCTTCGTGAAGAGCTCCGGCAGCCCCCATGCGATGATGAAGAATATGCCGATCAAAGGTATATAGGTAAATCGATCCGCCTTGCTCTGCACTCCCAGCTGCACCAATCCGATGACGGGCACGAGCGTGACTACGTACCACAGCCATCCCGTGAGCAGGTATCTGCGATTGATACCGGCCCGTATCGCGAGAGCCGAAATGGAGACGAGCAGCAGACCCGCCCCTGTGATTTGCCATGCTGTGCGAGGATCGGACGGGCGAAGATAGAATGCCGACAAACCTGCGGGCCACACCATCTTCGCCAAATATGATATGTATGTCACCATCGCGTTGGTCACGCGGGCGCTCAATGGGAACAAACTGGTTCCGGCGACCGCCCCGCCTGACCTCTGCGCTTCATATGTAATGACGCAGGACACCACCGATAGCGCCAGCAGCGGCAGTTTTTCGAGAATCAGCTGACGGGCGGTCGTCGTGCCTTTCCCTGTAACGGTCCGTTGGGGCCATAACCGGCCAAGCGGCCAGTAATCCAGCATGAGGAGCACAAACGGCAGTGTCACGAGCATCGGCTTTGCCATGAGCCCGAAGCACATCAGTACCGGCACAAGCACGTATCTCTTGATGGAGGGTTTCTCGGTATAGTAAACGTATGCGAACATCGTGAGCATCCAGAAGAAGGTGCTCAGGACGTCCTTGCGCTCGGTGACCCACGCGACCGATTCCACATGCAGGGGATGCAGCGCGAATAGCGCCGCCACAAATGCGCTGCGCCAAACGTATCCCGTCATTCGGGTCAACACAAGGAAGAGCAGAATTGCGTTGGCCATATGGAACAGCAGATTGGTCAGATGATGGCCCATGGGCTTCGCACCGTAGAGTTGATAATCGAGCATGTGCGATATCCACGTGAGAGGGTGCCAGTTGGCCGCGTAATACGAAGTAAAGGCCCACTTCAAGCTGTCTTTGTCGAGGCCGGAGGATACGTGGGAGTTGCCGGTGATATTGACGTCGTCATCGAAGTTGAGATAGTCGGACTCGAGCACGTGCCAATAGGCGACGAGTGTCGCGAGCAGCAGAACGACCATGATCGGGAAAATATTCGCGCGTGCGGTGCGCATGCCTTTTGTCATATGGGACGCCTTCTCTTGCTGGCGACTCCCCTTCGCTCATTACACGTTCTCGTTGATAAGGCGCATGTTACAATGCAGGCGGTTCACCGTCAAACGTCATTTCGGCGAGATTACGTCTTGTCAAAGGTCCTCGTTCAGCTATAATCGACGTCACTATTCCACGGGAGCAATTCCAGATCGATGCGCACAGCGGGGGATGAGGACCCTTCCATGATAGGGAAGACGGTTTCCCACTACAGAATTCTCGAGAAGCTCGGCGAGGGCGGAATGGGCGTCGTCTACAAGGCCGAGGACACGAAGCTCAAGCGCACCGTCGCGCTCAAGTTTCTCCCGAGCGAGCTCACGCGCGACGCGGATGCCAAAGCCCGGTTCATTCGCGAGGCACAGGCGGCCGCCGCGCTCGACCATCCGGACATCTGCACGATCTACGAGATAGACGAGGCCGACAACCAGAGCTTCATTTCAATGGCGTATGTCGATGGTGAGCGACTGACGGACAAGATCGAGCGCGGGCCGCTCAAGCTCGAAGAGGCTCTCGAGATTGCCGTTCACATTGCACAGGGGCTGCAGGCGGCTCACGAAAAGGGAATCATCCATCGGGATATCAAGAGCGCCAATATAATGCTGACCACGTCGGGTCAGGTAAAGGTTATGGACTTTGGTCTGGCCAAGCTCGCCGGCAGAACGATGGTCACCAAGGAAGGCACGACTGTCGGCACGGCGGGGTATATGTCTCCCGAGCAGGCGCGGGGCGAGGAGGCGGACAGCCGGACCGACATCTGGTCGCTCGGCGTCGTGCTCTACGAGATGGTGACGGGGCTCCTGCCTTTCAGGGGGGAGTATGAACAGGCGCTCATCTATCAAATCATGAACGGCACTCCCGTGCCGATCACGAGCGTGCGAACGGGGATTCCTCTCGACCTCGAGCGCATCGTCACGAAGTGCCTCGAGAAAAATCGCGACGAGCGGTATCAGACTGCGGCGGATCTCATCGCCGACCTCCGGCACCTTCAGAGAGCGATCGGCGCCGGGACCGAGGCGACGCAGCGATCGATGGCGACGGCAGGCAGGCCCCTGCGCAGAGTGCGATGGTGGTACTGGGCGGCGCCTGTGATGGCTATTGCGATCATTACCGCCGTTATTCTCCACGAGATGCCCCGACGGGCAACGAGCCCCGAAGAGAAATCGATCGCCGTTCTTCCATTCGTGGACATGAGCCCCCAGCAGGATCAGGAGTACTTCTGCGATGGAATGACGGAGGAGCTCATCAATCGCCTGAGCAATATTCAGGGCCTGAGAGTACCGGCGAGGACGTCCGCCTTCATGTTCAAGGGGAAGACGGAAGACATTCGTGACGTCGGCAACAAGCTCAACGTGAGAACGGTGCTCGAGGGGAGCGTGCGGAAGGCGGGCAGCGAGCTCCGAATCACCGCTCAGCTCATCAATGTCGCCGACGGCTATCACCGCTGGTCCGAGACGTACGACCGCAAGCTGGAAGACGTCTTCGCGATTCAGGATGAGATCTCCTCGGCGATCGTGAACGCCCTTCAGTTGAAGCTCACGCCCCAAGAGACTCAAAAGATATCAGAGCATCCCATGGGCAACGTCAAGGCTTACGAATGCTATTTGAAAGCTGACCGCGAGGTCATGCGCTTCGACGAAAAATCCCTCGACAGTGCTTCTGTGTATCTTCAGACCGCCATCGATATCATGGGAGACAACGCCGAGCTCTTTGCGGGAATGGCCAATGTGTACTGGCAGTATGCCAATCTCGGCGTCAAGCAGGAGGACTATCTCGAGAAAGCAAAACAGTACGCCATGAAAGCTCTTGCGCTGCGACCCGATCTGGCGAGCGCTCTTTACATGGTCGGATTCCTTGCGATATATGAAGACTATCCCAAGAACATGCATGACAGTTTCCGATACTATGAGAAAGCCCTGGCGGCGAATCCGACCGAAATAAGAGCCCTCATGGGAATGGCGTTTTACTATGAGGTAATTGGTAAGCCCTCCATGGCAGGTATATTCTTGGAGAGATTGGAGCGCCAGGATCCCCTGAATCCGAGCCGCTACAGCGCGCGGGGATATTACTACCTGTATGATTGCCGGTTCGAGCCGGCACTGGAGCAGTTTCATTTACTCTGTCAAGCCGATCCGACAAGCCCGCTGGCGCAGGCTTCCTATTCGTGGTTGCTCGCCTGCAATGGCAGACGCGATGAAGCCCTCGCCGTTATCGATCGGATGGGGAAGGGCAATAGTAGCAATGTCATGACCCTATTTGCACTCCTGTTGAAGTATGCGCTTCTGAACGACCGAGAGAGTGCGCTGCGGCTCATTACACCTGATTTCCGGAGAACGTGCTCAAGGGACTTCGAGTGGTCATACTGGGTGGCTGACCGGTTATCCCTGGCCGGCGCCAAGAAGGAAGCATTGGATTGGCTTGAGAACGCGGTCAATCGAGGCTTCATAAACTATCCTTTTATGCAATGCGATCCGTTTCTCAACAATATTCGTGGCGAGGAGCGCTTCAAGAAGATCATGGAGCGCGCGAAGTATGAGTGGGAGCATTTCGAGGTCCCGGAATGATCGGTAAGACAATCTCGCATTACAGAATCATCGAGAAGCTCGGCGAGGGCGGGATGGGCGTCGTCTACAAGGCCGAGGATACGAAGCTCAAGCGCACCGTTGCCCTCAAGTTTCTCCCGAGCGAGCTCATGCGCGACGCCGAGGCCAAGGCGCGGTTCATTCGCGAGGCACAGGCGGCCGCCGCGCTCAATCACTCCAATATCTGCACGATATACGAGGTTGGCGAGCACGATGAAAAGTCCTTCATCGCGATGGAGCTCGTCGAAGGGCAGAGCCTCGAGGAGCGGCTTGAAGGGGGACCGCTTTCGATCGATGACGCGATCTCCATTACGATTCAGGTGGGAGAGGGACTTCGCGAAGCGCACGAAAAGGGGATCATCCACCGGGATATCAAGCCGGGCAATATCATGCTCACCTCCCGCGGCCAGGCGAAGATCCTCGACTTCGGGCTCGCGGGCAGCGGCCGTTCACTGGAGAGTATGAGGCGGCCGTCGTGCATTCGATCTTGAACGATACCCCCGAGCCCGTGACGGCGCGCCGAAGCAATGTGCCGATGGAGCTCGAGCGAATCGCCGGAAAGGCGCTCGCCAAGAACGCGTCGGAACGCTACCCGCATATTGAGGACATGCTCGTTGATTTGCGGGCGCTCAGTTCGACAACGCAGACGCCTCGGCCGCCGCGGCACGCGAGAAGACTCGGGATAGAAGGCAAAGCGGCGATCGCCGGGGGAGCGGTTGTCATTGTCGTCGCCCTCATCCTGGCGATCAGGCACGGTCTGTTCGCGCCGGCTGCGACGCCGCGGAAGGGGCCCGCCGCGGACAATCGCAAGATGCTCGTCGTCCTGCCCTTCGAGAACCTTGGGGCCCCTGAGGACGAGTATTTCGCCGGCGGGGTCACCGACGCGATCACGGCCCGTCTGGCCGGCGTCAGCGGGCTCGGCGTCATTTCGCGTCAGAGCGCCATTCAATACAAGAAGACCACCAAGTCGGTGCGGCAGATCGGCGACGAGCTCGGCGTGGGCTATATCCTGGAGGGCACGGTTCAGCGTGAAAGGCCCGGCGACCCGACCAGCCACGTTCGGGTGATTCCTCAGCTCGTTCGCGTCGCCGATAACACGAACATCTGGGCGGACACGTATGACGAGGATATGGCGCAAGTCTTCCGCGTCCAATCGGATATCGCCGAAAGGGTGGCGACCCAGCTGGACGTGGCGCTCCTCGAGCCCGAGCGCCGGGCGATAGAGAAGAAGCCGACGGAGAACCTCGCCGCGTACGAAGACTACCTGCGCGGGATGGAACACTATCTCGATTTGGGAAGCTTGTCCGAGGCCGAGTTGTCCGTCGAGTTGCTTCAGAAGGCCGTCTCGCTGGATCCCCGATTCGCCGAAGCATGGGCCGGGCTGTCGATGGCGTATCATAATCTCTATTGGGCTTATGACCGGCCCGGAACACTCGCCCTCGAAACAGAAGCGGCAAAACGGGCGGAGCAGCTCGCGCCCGATATCCCGGAGACTCATCTCGCGCTCGGAGACGTCGACTACGCCAATCGCGAGTTCGACAAAGCGCTCGCACATTACGAGAGGGCGCAGAGTCTCCGGCCGAGCGGGGATGCATTGCTGAATATCGGCTGGACGTTGAGACGCATGGGAAAATGGCAGGAGGCATTGAATCACTTCCAGGATGCACATCGATTGATTCCTCATAGCTACAATCTGTATCTTGACGGTCTCGGATACACGAACACGGCCATGCGCCGCTTCGATGAAGCTGAACGGAGCATCGATGAAGCACTCTCGCTGGCACCTGAAATCGCCTATGGGTATCTCTTCAAGGCCCATGTCCTGTTGGAAAGAAACGGTGACATCGATGGGGTGAAACGGGTCATGCTCGAGATGTCACGCCGGGCAGATATTGCCGAAGCGGCGGAGGATGAACTGACTCAGGGGTTCGAATATATTGCCGAACTGCGCATTCTTCCGGAGGTCTACACGCAGTTGTTGGACACCTTCGAATCGGGACGCATGGAGCGGTTCCGCGGGATCCAACCCGCGATCATCGCGACAACCCATCTCGCCCGTGCGATAATCATTGAAGCGCAGAAGGGCCGGCCTGCGGCAATCGCCCGTTATGACTCGGCAAGGGTCTATTTTGAGCGTGTTATCAGCTCGAATCCGCAATCGGCCTATCTCTCGACGTACCATGCAGGCCTGGGGCTTGCGGACGCAGGGCTCGGCCGCAGGAAAGAGGCGATCAGCGAAGGGGAAGAAGCCGTGCGGATGATCCCGATATCCAAGGACCCCGTTCTCGGCGAGCAGCTCATCAGATATCTTGCCGAGATTTACATGATGTGCGGTGAGCACGAGGCCTCGATCAATCAGCTCGAAACGCTGCTTTCGGTGCCGGGATATACGTCGGCAGCCATACTTCGCATAGATCCGATCTGGGATCCGATCCGGTCCAATCCGAGATTCAAGCGGCTCGTCGAGGGGAAGTAGCCCCGTTCGATAGGGCGAGATTACATTTTGCCAGGGCCCCACATTCCCTTATAATTGGCATCGCGCATTTTGATCATCGGAAAGGGTTCAATGCCGTGGAGATAATCACGCAGCAGGCGACACTCGGCGAGCTCGAGCATATGGCCGAGCGCATGTTCGGCAACATGGTGAAGGCCGTCGTCGATATCGACAGAGAGGTTCTCGCTGTCGACGGAGAGCTCCATTCGGATCTCGAAGCCTTGCTCATCGAGAATGGATCAAAACAGCAGAGCCTGTGGGGAATCAATCTGTATCCGGAAATGAAAGGCGACGATTTCGTCGAATTCGATTCCATGATCAATATGCGTCCGTCTCAAGGGAACAGAAGCCGCGGCGTCGAGAGCTCACAGATTCGCGACAGGATACTTCAGGTGGTCGCGAAGAGGATCAAGCGGTGACGTATCAGCATGGGGATCTCGCGGCGGGGCGCTGGAAGGAGCTGCCGTTCCTCGAGCGAATGGCGAGTATCGGCAGCGAGGTCGAGCGCGCCCTCGGGTGGCGAGCGAAGAACAACGTCGAATACAGCCGAAAAGCGTTTGAGCGCGCCCTCGAGCTGATTGATCTCACGCTCGCATATTCCGAGAAGCGATCTCATCTGAAAGAAATCGCCCGCATGCGGGAAGCCCTTGTCGATTATTTCTGCGGGACGAATGAGTTCAAGTCGACGGAAATCTCGTGGCGGAAGTACTTCTCGCATTTCACATATGCCGTTCGCAGGAATTCGTAGCGACTTCGGGTGCCTATTCCCCCGGAGCAATGCTTGACAGATGCGCGCTGCCGGGGAAGCCGGCCGCGGTGGTCAGTCATTCCGCTTTCGACCGAGATTGTCCACGTACCTCCGCCATTCACGTTCACATTTCACGATCTGATCGCTCGTGAGCGGCACCTTTCTGTCCCTGACGATCGCGTGGCCGTGGTCGATGAAGACGTTGGGGTAGAAGCAGAAGAGATAGTCCTTCGGGGCCTCGCGGTCGTGGGCCATCTGCCGGATTTCGTCCGGGGGCACGGGCAGCCTCGCGATGACGTAGTCGTTGAGCCCGAGGACGTCCAGTATGTTCACGCGGGGCAGGACCCACGAAGCGACACCGACCGCGGCGGCCACGTGAACCGGATATCCG
>JBEKAW010000214.1:0-4566 GCA_050015715.1 Candidatus Krumholzibacteriaceae bacterium | reverse complement strand
CGCTTCCCAGGGAGTTCTCCTTTTTCTGGCGGAGTGCGCGGCGATAGTGATGGACGTGATTCTGGGGGCGACGGTCGGGCAGATCAAGATCATCGGTCCCGTCATCGTCGCTCTTTTTATGCTCGTCACGGGTCTTGCGGCGCTCATGCTCTCGCTCGCGGGCTTCTTGAAAGCGCTCTTCGGCGAGGATTGGCGAATGCCGTTCCTCGGAGAGTACCGGGATCGGGTTCCGGGGCTCAACTGGCAGGAGGGTTAATTTTGTCTTGACAGTTTTTTGCCAATGAAATTAATCTGCGGCAGGCGTAGATGGTAGAGTTCTTGCAATGGAGAAAGAGCAACAGGGAATAATGAGGAACGAACGGTAAGGAGGAGGAGTTATGAAGAAACTGGCATTGGGCGTGCTGCTCGTCATGGCCTTTTCCGGTTCCGCTTTCGCGCACAACGGAGCGTTATCGTTGTACACCGACCAGACGATATCGATCTGCGACATGACCATGGGTGCCCTGGAAACGCACACTATCAACATGTACTACGTAAAGGACCAGGGGGTCAACCTCGGCAACGCGGTCGAGTTCAGGCTGACAGCCTCCGACCCGCGCGCCATTTTCACGAATGAAGCCTGGAATCCCTTGATCACTCTTGCCCTCGGCACGGTCGACGGAGGGATTTCCCTTACGGCGAGCAATTGCCTCGGGGGCACGGAGAATGTCACCTTTATCGGCGGCATTGATGTATTCTGGGCCGATGTGTCGACTCCGCCAACGTTCACGGTGAACGTTGTGCCGGACCAGACGGCAGACCCACCGGGCATCTATGTCCTGCAGTGCAACGGGCAACAGACGAGAGTTTCGGTACTCGGCGGGACGTTCGTATTCAACGGAAGCTGCAACCCCGGCGTTCAGCCGAAGAGCTGGGGCGCGATAAAGGATCTGTACAGGTAGTAAGCGGGGAAGGGCATCAGGAATTGCAAGACCCGGGATCGACTGATTCCCGGGTCTTCTTATATCTGGGGATAAAATGGCGTATAATATATATTATGTTAACCAGAGTATAGGCCGGCCCCGCCGATTCACTTAACTACAATGTTTACAAGGCTCCCAGGGATAATGACGACCTTCGCAATCCGGCCTTCCCCTATGAACCTTTGTGCCTTCTCATCGCTCAGGGCCATCGCCTCGAGCTTTTCCCTGGGCGTATCCTGGTCCACATCGATCCGGGAACGTATCTTCCCGTTGACCTGAACCACGAGCGTATATCGTGCGGCCTGGAGGTATTCCGGATCCGGATGCGGGATCTTCTGCGAGAATATCGTGCTCCCGTGCCCCATGCGCTCCCAGATCTCCTCGCTGATATGGGGGGCGATCGGCGCCAACAGAACGACAAGGTTCCGGAGCGCCTCCCGGAAAAGGCCGACGGAGGGCTCACGGCGGGCCTTGAATCCCTCATTTTGCTCTACGAAGAGATATATCTCGTTCGTGAGCTCCATGAGCGCGCTGATAGCCGTATTGAACTGGAACGCCCCCTTGAAGATGTCGCCCGTCACCCGGTTGATCGTAACCTGCACGGCGCGGTACAGCTTCAGATGCTCAGCATCGTACGCGCCCGGATTCGGCCTATCCGGGGACGTTTTGCCCTCCAGAAGCTCCCTGTGGCTCGCGTAGAGCCTCCAGACCCTGTTTACGAAGCGGTACGCGCCTTCCACGGCCCGATCGTTCCATTCAGCGTCCTTCTCAGGGGGCCCGATGAAAAGCGTGTAAATGCGGACCGTATCGGCCCCGTACTTGTCGATGAGAGGCACCGGGCTCACGACGTTCCCCTTGCTCTTCGACATTTTCGCGCCGTCCCGGTAGATCATGCCCTGCGTGAACAGGCTCCCGAAGGGCTCGTCGAATCCGATTAAACCTTCGTCATGCAGGAATTTCACGATGAAACGCGAATACATGAGATGCAGGATCGCGTGCTCGATCCCTCCGATGTACTGGTCGACCGGAAGCCACCTGTTCACGAGCTCCGTATCGAACGCCTTCGTCGCGTCCCTCGGAGAAAGGTACCGCAGGAAATACCAGCTCGAATCGACGAACGTGTCCATCGTGTCGGTGTCCCGCTCGGCCGCTCTCCCGCATCTGGGACAGGAGGTCGCGACGAATTCCGCCACCGTCGCAAGCGGACTCTTCCCGTCCCCGCGAGGATGAAAGTCGACGTTCTCGGGAAGGAGCACGGGAAGATCGTCCTCGCTCACGGGAACGACGCCGCATTTCGGACAGTGGACCATGGGTATCGGCGCGCCCCAGTACCGCTGGCGGGAAATCAACCAGTCCTTGAGCCGGTAATGGACCACTCGCCGCGCGAGGCCTTGCGAGGCGAGGTGGTCGGTGATGCGCTCCATGCCGGCGCGGTTGTCGAGGCCGTTGAAGGCGCCCGAATTGATCATGACCCCGTCGCTCGTGAAGGCCGCGGATAGTCCCGCCGACGCGGATCCATCGGGGCTTATGACCTCGATGACGGGAATCTCGATCGGACAGGTGCGGACGAACTCATAGTCTCTCTGATCGTGGGCCGGCACGCCCATGACGACGCCGGTGCCGTATTCCATCAGCACGTAGCTCGCGAGGAACACCGGGATCCGGCCGCCGGTCGCCGGATTGACCGCGTAGCATCCGGTGAAGAACCCCTCTTTCGTGACCTCGGCCTTCTCCCGTTCCTGCACCTGGAGCTCCCGCACGTGCTGGACGAAGGCGCTTCCCTCCGCCTCCCTCCCCCCCCGCTTCAGAAGCTCGCCCGAGAGGGGATGGTCGGCCGCGATGACGACGAACGTCGCCCCGAAGATCGTATCGACCCGGGTCGTGAAACAGTCGAGCCGCGCCTCCATTCCCTCGAGCGGGAAGGTGACCTCGACGCCGGCGCTCCTGCCGATCCAGTTGCGCTGCATGACGCGGACGCGGTCGGGCCAGTTGTCGAGCTTGTCGAGATCCGCGAGCAGCCGGTCCGCGTAGGCCCGGATACGGAAGAACCACTGGGCCAGCTTCTTGAGGTACACCGTGCTCCCGCACCGCTCGCAGGCGCCCCCGACAACCTGCTCGTTCGCGAGCACCGTCTTGCACGAGGGACACCAATTCACCGAGGCTTCCTCGCGGTACGCGAGGTTCGCCTTGAAGAGGCGCACGAATATCCATTGGGTCCATCGATAATACTCGGGCAGACACGAGGTGACCTCGCGCGACCAGTCGTACATGACGCCCCAGCGGTAGAACTGGCGCTTCATCGTGGCGATATTCTGCTCGGTCCAGACACGCGGATGGATATCCTTCTGGATCGCCGCGTTCTCGGCGGGGAGCCCGAAAGAATCCCACCCCATCGGAGCGAGCACGTTCGCGCCTTCCATCATCTTGTAGCGGGCCAGCGCGTCGCCGATGATGTAGTTGCGTCCGTGGCCCACGTGAAGGTCCCCCGACGGATAGGGAAACATCATGAGGCAGTAATACTTGTCGGCCGTCCTGGACGTGTCGCACCGGAAGAGCTCCTCCCAGCGCTTCTGCCACTTCGCCTCGATTTCGCGAAAGGGAAAAACGTCGGCCATCAACCCACGTCCTTGAAGTTCCGCAAATCCACGACGACGTGATAGTCCTCCCCCGCCCGGTCGATCTCGCCCGGCGCACCGCGCGTCTCGAAGTAGTTGACGAGATCCTCCGCCGCCTCGCGGCTCGAAACGATGACCCTGATGCGGATCGCGTCGATGGTCTTGAGCCGCTTCTTGACCATGAGGAGGGGCCCCGGCGGATTGAGCCCGCGGGCCATGATCCGTTCCTCTTCGTTGTTTGTTGCAGACATTGCTGAATCCTCCGGGTGTCCGGCGCCGCATGCGGCGCGCCGTTCGCTCTCAGGCGATGCCGAGAAGTTTGTCGAGCTTCTCCTCTATGTCCTCCCGCGAGACCGAGCCGACGGCCTGGTCGACGACCTCTCCCCCGTTGAAGAACAGGAGCGTCGGTATGCTCCGCACCGAATACCGGGAGGCGGTGGTGCCGCTCTCGTTCACATCCACGCGGTAGAAGGACACCTTCCCGTCGTAGCGCCGCGCCAGACCCTCGAGGACGTCGTCGAGCTTGCGGCACGGGACGCACCAGGTCGCCCAGAAATCGACGACGCTGAGCTTCCGGGAATCGAGGACCCTGTCCGGAAACTCCGCATCCGAGACCTTCGTGATCTTTTCCGCCATATGCCCCTTTCCTCCCACGCTGCCGGTGATCGAAACCGCTCACGCTGCCGCGAGCGGGAATTCCATGACTGAGCCGTTGAATGCGTGCACGAACGCGCCGACGAGGAGCGCCTCCTCGGGGAAGGAGCTCGTCTTGAGGAGAAGCTCTGCCCGCCGCAGGTTCTCGAGCCATACGATGATCTCCCGCGCGCCGTATCTCGAGATCCTCCGCTGCGCGCGCTCGTACCGGTAGCCGCCTCCGGGCACCCCCGAGCGCGTCTTCAGGAGCGCGAGAAAGTGACGGGTGAGCTGGTAGATGATCGTCGAGGGACGCTCGGCGCCGCTCTCCATGATCCGCTGGAGAATCCCGAGCG
>JBEKAW010000213.1:0-4593 GCA_050015715.1 Candidatus Krumholzibacteriaceae bacterium | reverse complement strand
TTCGGGCTTCATGCCCCCCGTCGCGTAGCCCGTCACGCGCGCGATCGGCTTCACCTTGAGCTCCTTCGCCTTCGCCTCGGAGAGAAGCACCATCGCCGCGGCGCCGTCGGAGATCTGCGAGGAGTTCGCGGCCGTGATGGTGCCGTCAGCCTTGAACACCGGTTTGAGCTTCCGCATGCCCTCGACGGTCGAGTCGGGACGCGGGCCCTCATCGCGGTCGATCCGCACCGGGTCCCCCTTCTTCTGCGGGATCTCGACCGTCAGCATTTCATCCTTGAATCTACCCTTCTCGTGGGCCTCGACCGCCTTGCGATGACTGTTGTACGCGTACTCGTCCATTTCGGCACGTGAAACCTTGTACTTCTCGGACACGAGCTCGGCCGTGTTCCCCATGTGGAAGTTGTTGTAGATGTCCCAGAGCCCGTCGAACACCATCGTGTCGACGATCGCGCCGTCGTTGAGCCGGTAGCCCGTTCTCGCCTGCCTGAGAATGTAGGGAGCGGCGCTCATATTTTCCATGCCGCCCGCCACGACGATATCGGCGTCACCGAGCTTGATCGCCTGCGTCCCGAGGATGACCGCCTTGAGCCCCGAGCCGCAGACCTTGTTCACCGTCAGCGCCCCGGCGGTTTCCGTGACCCCGCCGTATATCGACGCCTGACGGGCGGGATTCTGCCCGAGCCCCGCGGAGATGACGTTCCCCATGATCACCTCGTCTACGCGGTCGGCCGGGACTCCGGAGCGCTTCAACGATTCCCTGACGACCATGGCGCCCAGCTGGGGGGCTGAAAACGAGGAGAGACCTCCCAGAAACTTACCGAGAGGCGTGCGTACGGCACCGGCGATGAAAACCTCGGGCATTGCTCCTCCTTCCGCGTTTCTCACGCAGCGTGCTGAAAGTTCTTCTCGATAAAGTCGACGATTTCCCTCGTGTCGGTACCGGGCCCGAAAACCTTCGCGACCCCCATCGACTCGAGCTTCCCGACGTCCTCCTCGGGGATGATTCCGCCGCCCACGATCTTGATGTACCCGGCGCCCTTCTCCCTGAGAAGCTCCATGATCCGGGGGAACATGGTCATGTGCGCGCCCGAAAGAATGCTGAGCCCCACGACGTCGACATCCTCCTGGACGGCGGATTCGGCGATCATCTCGGGGGTCTGGTGAAGCCCCGTGTAGATCACCTCCATCCCCGCGTCCTTGAGCGCGTTCGCCACGACCTTGGCGCCACGGTCATGGCCGTCAAGCCCCGGCTTCGCGATGAGCACCCTGATCTTTCGCGCCATTGCGGCACCCTCCTGTCGTTGACCCGAACGTTAACGTGTCAGAATATCGGCGGCTCCTGGTATTCGCCGAAGACTCCCTTGAGCGTTTCGATGATCTCTCCCTCGGTGCAGTAGCATCGGGCGCAGTCGAGGAGGACCGGCATGAGATTGTCCGCGCCCGCCGCCGCCGTCTTGAGCCGCGCGAGCTCCCGGGCGGCCTTGTCGTTGTCGCGGTCCGCGCGAACCTTCCGCACCGAGTTCCGCTGCTCGAACTCGACCTGCGGGTCGATCTTGAGGATCGGGATGTCGATCTTCTCGCTCTCGACCTGGAAACGGTTGACGCCGACGACGATCTTCCGCTCGCGCTCGACCGCCTTCTGATACTCGTAGGCCGACCGGCCGATCTCGCGCTGGAAGAATCCCGCCTCGATCGCCTTGACGACGCCGCCGAGCTCGTCGACCCTCTTGAAGTATTCCTCCGCCCGCTTCTCCATCTCCCGCGTCGCGGCTTCGATGAAGTAGCTCCCCGCGAGCGGATCGATCGTGTTGATGACGCCCGTCTCGTGCGCGATGATCTGCTGCGTCCTCAGCGCGATGCGGACCGCCTTCTCGGACGGCAGCGCGAGCGTCTCGTCCATAGAGTTTGTGTGGAGGGATTGCGTGCCCCCGAGAACGGCCGAAAGCGCCTGGTAGGCGGTGCGGACGATGTTGTTCTCGGGCTGCTGCGCGGTGAGCGAGCACCCGGCGGTCTGCGTGTGGAACCGGCACAGCCACGAGCGCGGATCCTTCGCGCCGTACGTGTCGCGCATCCGCTTCGCCCAGATGCGCCGGGCGGCGCGGTACTTCGCGATCTCCTCGAAAAAATCGAGATGGGCGTTGAAGAAGAAGGAGAGCCGCGGCGCGAAATCGTCGACGTCGAGCCCGGCGCGGATGCCGGCCTCGACGTAGGCGAAGCCGTCGGCGAGGGTGAACGCGAGTTCCTGCACGGCTGTCGATCCCGCCTCGCGGATGTGGTAGCCGCTGATGCTGATCGTGTTCCACCGCGGGACCCGGCCGGAGCAGAATGCCATGATGTCGGTGATGATCCGCATCGAGGGCTCCGGAGGAAAAATCCACGATTTCTGCGCGATGTATTCCTTGAGAATGTCGTTCTGAATCGTTCCCCCCATCCGATCGAACCGCACGCCTCTCTTCTCGCCCGTGCAGAGATAGAAGGCGAGCAGGATGGAGGCCGGGGCGTTGATCGTCATCGAGGTCGTGATCTTCGCGAGATCGATGCCGTCGAAAAGAATCTCCATGTCGCGGAGCGAATCGATCGCGACGCCGCAGCGCCCTACCTCCCCGTCGGCGCGCGGGTGGTCGGAGTCGTATCCCATGATCGTCGGCATGTCAAAGGCGACCGAGAGACCCGTCTGCCCGTGATCGAGGAGATAATGGTAGCGCTGGTTCGTATCGCGCGCCGTTCCGAAGCCCGAGAACTGACGCATCGTCCAGAAGCGACCCCGGTACATCGTCGGATAGACGCCCCGCGTGAACGGATACTCCCCCGGAAAGCCGAGATCCCGGTTGTAGTCGACATCTTCCATATCGTCCGGCCCGTAGAGGGAATTGACGGTATCCCCGGAGACCGTCGTGAAATCCATATCCTGAACGGGCTCATTCTCGAACGACAGCTCCCAGCGCCGTTTCCCCTTCTCGAATTCCGATCGCGCATCATTCTTCATATGAACCTACTCACCTCTCTCCGAGAGATCTCGAGAATCGAGCCGCAGAGTGTCCGCCACGCACGTCTCGAGATCGCGGACGACCCGCGACGGGGACAGGCGCCCCGAATAGACGTCCTCCATTTTCCCCTCGATGAGCGAGCGCATCTTCGAATCGTCCCAGATCCGCCGCTCCATTCGATCCAGAAAAGAGTCGCGCACCCGCGAGTAGAGGATGCGCCTCCGCTTCGCTTCGAAGAGCCCCCGCGATTCCAGATGACGCCGGTGCTCCTCGATTCGCGCCGCGATCTCGTCGATCCCCGTCCCGTCGAGCGCCGAGGCGAGGACGACGGGGGGCATCCATGCATTCTCGAGCGTATCCTTGATCCGGAGCGTATCCTCGATCTCGCGGGCCGCGCGAATCGCGTCCGGGTGATCGGCCTTGTTCATGACGAACACGTCTCCGATCTCCATGAGCCCCGCCTTCATCGCCTGGACTCCGTCACCCGATTCCGGCACGAGAATGACGACGACCGTATGCGCCTTTTCCGCTATCTCGAGCTCCGACTGTCCGACGCCGACCGTCTCGATGAAAACGACATCCCTTCCAAATGCGTCGAGGAGGTCGGCGACCTCGTCGGTACAGTTCGAGATGCCGCCGAGGCTCCCCCTGCTCGCGAGGCTCCGGACAAACACCCCCGGATCATCGGCCAGCCGCTGCATGCGGATGCGGTCGCCGAGAAGCGCCCCGCCGCTGAACGGGCTCGTCGGATCGACGGCGATGATCCCGAGCGTGCTCCCCCGCGCGCGGAAGAGCCGCGCGAGACGGTACACGAGGCTGCTCTTCCCCGCGCCCGGCGGTCCCGTGAAACCGACCCGGTAAATGCCCCGCGTCCGCGGAAAGATCGAGTCCATAACCGCTTCGGCAGCGGGGCCTCCGTCCTCGATGATCGTGATGAGCCGCGCCGCCGCGGCCACCGAGCCGGCGGCGAAGCGCTCGATCAGTCCGGCGATATCAGCCTTGTTCCTCATCGGCGTTCAGTACTCGATGCCCTTTCGCGCCGGGATGCCGCTCTTGTAATGGTGGCGAATCTCCCGCATCTCGGTGACCGTATCGGCGAGCTCGATCATCTCCGCGGGGGCATAACGCCCCGTCAATATAAGCTCGAGGCGCCCGGGTTTCTCCCGCATGAACGAAAGAACCTTGTCGAGCTCGATGAGGCCGAAGGCGACGGCCACGTTGATCTCGTCGAGGATCAGCATGTCCGCGCCGCCCTCGCGCACGAGCTCCCCGGCGCGCCGCCACCCCTGTGCGGCGAGATCCCTGTCGACCGGCGCCGGGTTCTTCGGATCGACGAACTCGTCCCTGCCGAACTGTTCGATCGTGAGGCCCTCGAGACTCTTCGCCGCGTTGAGCTCCCCGTAGAGCCTCCCCTTCATGAACTGTATCATGACGACGCGCTTGCCGTGCCCTACCGCGCGAAGCGCCGCGCCCAGGGCGGCGGTCGTCTTGCCCTTTCCATCGCCCGTATAAAGCTGAATCGTTCCCCGCTCCATATCACCCATCGATACGCTCCCTCGCCGCGCCGGGAGCCGCGCGGCGGCCCGCCCCGAAGACCGTAAGAGGT
>JBEKAW010000212.1:0-4593 GCA_050015715.1 Candidatus Krumholzibacteriaceae bacterium | reverse complement strand
GTATATCGGCGTGATGAAGGGCGTCATCACGAACGTCAATCCGGCCGCGAACATCATCGATCTCTGCCACCACGTCTCGAGCCAGGACGTGCGCGAGGGGAGCTTCATTCTCGGTTCGAGCTACGCCTTCTTCCCGCGCGGGACCATATTCGTCGCCGTCGTCGATCCAGGCGTGGGGAGCGACCGCAAGAATCTCATCGTCACGACGGAGGACTACTGCTTCGTCGCGCCGGACAACGGAATCCTGACGTCGATCTTCGAAGGGGCGAAGGTCGAGCGGGTCTACCAGGTGGTCCCGGGAAAATACACGCTCGCCCCCAGGGGATCGACGTTCTTCGGGAGGGACATCTTCGCGCCGGTCGCGGCGCACCTGTCCCTCGGCGTGCTTCCCGGGGAGATGGGGAGCGAGGTGAAATCCGTGCTCACGGTCCCCGCCATACGGCCCTACGTGAACGAGCACGGGGAGATTTCGGGGCGGGCCGTGTACGTGGACACATTCGGCAACATCATCACGAACGTCGAGGAGGCGTACCTCGCGAGCGTGTTCCCGGGAAAGGTTCAGCGCGACGATCTCGTCATCCGTCTCGCCGGCCAGAGGATCAAAGGGATACGGAAATATTACGAGCAGGGTGAATGCGGGAAGCTCGTGGCGATAGTCAACAGCTGGGGATACGTCGAGATCGCCGTGAACCGCGGGAGCGCGTTCCAGTACCTCGGGCTCAAAGAGAAAAAATCCCTCGAAATCTTCATATCCGCAGCCGTATAATCCCATGCCATGCGAGTCTTCACCGTGAGGAGGGCTGCCTCCATGAGAACGGGAGCGTTTTTCGCGCTTGCGGCGTCGGTACTTCTGCTCCTGCCGGAGGCGGCCGGTGCCATCCGGCTCACGGAGACCTGGAGCAGGAGCTTCCCCGTCGGGGACACGCCGCGGTTCGAGCTCGAGAACGTAAACGGCACTATCACGGTCGAAGCGTGGGATGCACGCTCGATCGACGTCACCGCGGAGATCATGGTGAAGGCGCCGGGAAAGTTGATGGCGCGGCAGCTTTACGAGGGCGTCGATATCGCCGTGGAAAGCGGTCCGGCGCGCGTCGCGATCGCAACGAGGCTCCCGCGGGTGCGGGAAGTCGCGTTCCTCGGGCCCTTCGTGGGAGATCGTCCCTCGATACGCGTGCGCTACCACGTCACGGTGCCCCGGGGGACGTCGATCTCGGTGCGCACCGTGAACGGGAACATCGAGCTCGATCTGCCGGCCGGCATGAGCGCCGCGGCCGAGGCGGACGCGGCGCATGGCCGGGTCGTTCGGCGCTGAGGATGTGCGATGAAACTCGGGACATTCGATCTCACGGCCGTTGAAACGGGAACCTTCAGGCTCGACGGAGGCGCGATGTTCGGTGTCGTGCCGAAGGTTCTGTGGAACCGGACGAACCCGGCCGACGGGAACAACCGGATCGCGATGGCGATGCGCGCCCTCTACGTCGACGGAGGGGGGCGGCGGCTGCTCATCGACGGCGGGGCCAGCGCGAACTTCGATCAGAAGATGATTCGCAATTACGCGATCGTTACGCAGGGGCTCCGCGCGGCGCTCGAGCACAAGGGGATCGATCCGGACGCGGTCACCGACGCGGCGGCGACGCATCTCCATTTCGATCACGCGAGCGGATTCTGCTACCGCGATACGAACGGCGAGATCAAGGTGGCGCTGCCGGGGGCGATTCACCACATCCAGCGCAGGCAGTGGGAAGCCGCGCTGAACTCGAACGAGAAGGACCGCGCGAGCTTCTTCCCCGAATATCTTCTCCCGATCGAACGCTCGGGGCTCCTGAGGCTCGCCGACGGTGTCGTCGAAATATACCCCGGGGTCACGCTCATCCCGACCGACGGGCACACCCCCGGACACCAGGTGATCCTTGTATCGACTTCGGGAGGCAGCGTGCTCTACTGCGGCGATCTCATCCCGCTCGCTTCGCACGTCAACCTGCCGTACATCATGGCATACGATCATTTCCCCCTCAAGACCCTCGAGGAAAAGAAGCAGATGCTCGCCCGGGCCGCCGACGAGGGCTGGATCCTCTTCTTCGAGCACGACCCGGAGATCGCGGCGGCCCGTGTCCGGAGAACCGCCGCGGGCGCCTTCGAGATCACGGAAACCGTGGAAATCGGGTAGCGCTTGATGGACGCTGATGCTGATCTGATGCGGCGCGTCGCGGGAGGCGACACGGATGCCTTCCGCGCCCTCGTGGAGCGCAACGAGAAAGCGGCCTACAACTTCTTTCTCCGCCTCACGGGGAATCCCGAGGACGCCGAGGATCTGACGCAGGAGCTCTTCGTCGCGCTGTTTCGCGCCGCGGGGCGGTACCGCCCCGATGCGTCGTTCAGGACCTACTTCTACCGGATCGCGACGAACCTCGCTATGAGCCACCTGAGGAAGAGGAAGCTCAGGGCCGCGGTCTCGATCGACGCGATGATCGAGAGCGGCTCCGACGTCCCCTCGCTCCGGCGCGAGGACGACCCCGCCGCGTCACTCGACGCCGGCGAGCTGCGCCGAATCTACGAGGCGGCGCTCGGGAGGCTCCCGGGCGACTGGCGCGTCGCGCTCGAGCTGAGGATCGCGGGCGAGCTCTCCTACGAGGAGATAGCCGGGGCCATGGGCAAGAGCGTCTCCGCCGTCGAATCGATGCTCTTCAGGGCACGGGAGAGAATGGCCGAAGAAATGGAGAGGCAGGAGCGGGATGGAGGCAAGCCGTAATGTGTTGCCTGTCAAATGGTTGCATCGCACCTTCGGATTTTCGCGCGCGCTCGCGCAAGTTTGACCCGTTTCGCGCGTTATTAACAGGTGAGAGGAGGAGCCCGGCATGGACTGCGGTGAATTCCGCAAAATGATATCCCGAAGGATCGACGGAGCGATCGAAAGCGACGGATGCCCCGAGCTTGACCGGCATCTCGACTCTTGCGCGAGATGCCGCAGATTTGCCGAGCTGTCGCTCGCGGGGCTCGCGATCCACCGTTCCATGACGGAGGTCGATCCTCCGCGGTTCATGGTTTCGTCGATCATGGCGGCCGTCGAGGCTCGCCCGGGGACCGAGTGGAGGCGCGGGTGGCTTCGGTTCGCAGTGCCTGCTGCCGCGGCTGCGGCGGCCGTGCTCGGCGTCTGGATCGGCGGGCTCATTCGAGAGAGCTATGCGCCGAAGAGCGTCGAGAGTCGTGCAGATATTCTCGAGCTCAAGTATCTCGACGAGTTCCCGCCGGGCTCCTTCGGCGACATCATGATGGCCTCGAACGAAGGGGGCGGGGATGGGCAGAGATAGTCTGAAGATAGCCCTCATACTCTCGCTGGCGTTCAATGTCGCCGTGGTCGGCGCCTTCGTGTATGGTTTTGCGCGCAGGCCGGTTCCGGAGGGTTTCGGTCCGTCGCCGTGGGGCCCGCCGGGGGACATGCTCCGGGGGCGCGCGAGCCATTTCGCCCGTCAGATCGGGATGCCGGACGAGAGAGCGGTCCGATTCTCTCACATCATGGCGGACTCGTCCGCGGGGATGCGGGATCTGCGCGTGAGCCTGCAGCGCACGCGCGGGGAGCTTATCGAGCTCATCGGCGCTTCGAAGCCCGATGAGAAGGCGATCATGCTCAAGGCCGACGAGATTTCCGCCATCCAGGGAAAGCTCGAAAAGAGGCTCATCGCGAGGCTCCTCGGCGCCAATTCGATGCTCGAGCCGAAGGAGCGGGAGAGATTGATGCACGTGATACGGTGCAGGTGTATGCCGTGCGATACGAGTGTCCTGAAAAGTCCCCGGTGAGGGGAGAAAGGAAAGGGAGGTCGGAAGATGAAGAAGGTTTTGACTCTCGGCGTGGTGCTCGTGCTGATGGTGTTCCTGAGCGCCTCCATGCTCGTGGCTCAGGAGAAGGCGGCGGGCGAGAAGGAAAAGGGATCGTGGCAGAAAGAGACGAAGCTCACCGACGAGCAGAAGGCGAAGATTCATGAGATGCGCACGGAGCTCCGTTTGAAGATGATCGACCTCAAGGCCGAGCGTGAGAAGCTCGCGATCCAGCTCAGGGAAGAGGTAATGAAGCCCGAGCCCAGCATGCAGGACATCCAGGGTATCCTGAAGAAGTTGTCGGACGCGCGGGAGAAGACGCAGCTCGCCGCGATCGAGCACGTGATCGCGATGCGCAAGCTTCTCGGTCCCGAATGGCGCACGTTCATGCGCGGCGAGATGCGCGAGCGCATGGGTATGATGCGGGAGCGCGGGACGGCGGGCGCCGGCGGGGAACGGGAGGAGATGTTCATGCGTCGGCCGATGCGGGGCATGGGTGAGCGGGGCGGCATGATGAATATGCGCACGATGCGGATGCGCGGCCGGGAAGCCCGCGAAGAAAGCGGCGAAGAAGCCGGCGAACAGCCCGGAATGATGATGATGCGGAGGCCCGGCATGGGCGGGGAGAACGGCTGCGGCATGATGAACAAGGGCGCCATGGGCGCGGCGGGCGGCATGGGCGAGATGAAGGGCTGCTGCACGATGATGCAGAAGGGCGGCGCATGCTGCTCGGAGAAGTCCGGCAACTGGCATCGCATGATGTTCCGTCCCTACGGGAAG
>JBEKAW010000211.1:0-4608 GCA_050015715.1 Candidatus Krumholzibacteriaceae bacterium | reverse complement strand
CTTCTTCGCGCTGAAGGCGTCGCGCTTCGCCGACGTGCTCATCGTCACGAAGAAGAAGAGCGCCGAGAGCAACACCTACTACGCCCAGGGCGGCATCGCGTCCGTAACGCTCAAGGAAGACTCGTTCGAGCGGCACGTCGCCGACACGCTCGAGGCGGGGCAGGGGCTCTGCAAGCGCGAAGCGGTCGAGATCATGGTTCGCGAGGGGCCGGACCGGATCAGGGATCTCGTCGAGCTCGGCGTGCGCTTCACGAAGAACGAGGACGACGATTCCCTCGCGCTCACGCGGGAAGGGGGGCACTCGGCGCCCCGCATCGTTCACTCCCGCGACGTCATCGGACGGGAGCTCGAGACGACGCTTCTCGCCGCGGTGCGCCCGAACGCTCGCATCACGACGAAGGAGGACGTTCTCGCTATCGACCTCATCCGGCACCCCGCGCGGGGCGTCCTCGGGTGTTACGCGCTGGACCGCGGGTCGAGGAAGGTCTATGCGATTCTCGCCCGGCATACCGTGCTCGCGACCGGCGGTGCCGGGAAGATCTACCTCTACACCTCGAACCCCGACGTGGCGACGGGGGATGGAATCGCGATGGCCTACCGCGCGGGGGCCGCGATCGCGAATCTCGAGTTCGTGCAGTTTCACCCGACGTGTCTCTACCATCCCGATGCGAAGTCGTTTCTCATCTCCGAGACGCTCAGGGGGGAGGGGGCGATTCTGCGGAATCTGAGGGGAGAGGAGTTCATGAAGCGCTACGACTCGCGCGGGGAGCTCGCGCCGCGGGATATCGTCGCGCGCGCCATCGACAGCGAGATGAAGAAGAGCGGAGACAAATACGTTCTCCTCGATATCACGCACCGGCCCGCCGCCTGGCTCCGGAAGCGCTTCCCCAACGTCTACGAGAACTGTCTCGCCTTCGGGATCGATATCGGCGCGCAGCCGATGCCCGTCGTTCCCGCCGCTCACTACATGTGCGGAGGCGTTCGGGTCGACATGGACGGACGGACCGATCTCGAGGGGCTCACGGCGATCGGGGAGGTCTCGTGCAGCGGCGTCCACGGCGCGAACCGGCTCGCCAGCAACTCGCTTCTCGAGGCGCTCGTGCTCGGGGCCCGTTCGGCGGCCCGGCTCGAGCGGGAGCCGCGGAGCCCGAAAGCTCTCGCCGGCGTCGATCTCGTTTTTCCCGAGGTCAAGGATCCGCGCTCGCTCGAGACGGTTATTCTCGACCACGACTGGGATCTCACGCGGAGGGTGATGTGGGATTACGTCGGGATCGTGCGCTCGGAGAACCGCCTCGGGCTCGCGCACGACCGCATCGCGCAGATTCTCGGGACGGTGGAGCGCATCTATGCCGAGTACGGCATCTCCGACGACATGGTGGAGCTCCGGAACATCGCGCTCGTGTCGAGCCTCGTCGTCGAATCGGCAATCATGCGCAAGGAGTCGCGCGGGCTCCACTACGTCATAGAGTATCCGGAACCCGATCCCGCGTGGGAGCGGGATACGGTCATCAAGAAACAAGTGGAGCGGCGGCGCGAAACGCCGTAGGATGATTGAAAGGAGCAGGATCGGGAGGCGCCATGGACCATTTCGCCGATTTGCGCAAAGAGGTGACGTCGAAGATCGAGATGATACGCTCGCTCGATGAGCGTTATCACGAAGACGCGTACCTCTTTGTCATCGACGCCGTCGAGTCGGTGCTGATCGAGCTGCCCGAAGTGCGCCATATCTCGGGGGAAGAGCTCTGCGACGGGCTTCGGAAGCTCGCGATCGCCCGGTTCGGCCCGATGGCGAAGGAAGTCCTCAATTTCTGGGGGGTCCGCGGGACGGAGGACTTCGGGAACATCGTGTTCAACCTCGTCGACGCGGGGCTCTTGCTCAAAACCGAGCATGACCGCATCGGCGACTTCATCGGCGTGTACGATTTCGACGAAGCCTTCGAACGCGACTACTACGAGGCGTAGAACCCCCGTTCACGTGCCGTGCAGTCCCAACCGCTCAGAGCGATCCATATCATCTCCCTCGGGTGCTGCGCCCTGTGCGCCCAGTCGATATTCATCCGGGAATTGATGCCGCTCTTCACCGGAACCGAGTTCGTCGTGGGGGCCCTGTTCGCCGGATGGCTCTTCTGGGTCGGCTCGGGCGCGCTTTTCGGGGGGCGTCTCGCGGCGCCGGGGGGGGGGATCGGCTCGGGCCGTTTCATCGCGCTCGCCGTGACGCTCGCGGTTCTTCTGCCCGCGACGGTCATCGGGATCCGGCTCGGGAGGGGCCTCATCGCGCGGCCGCCGGGGGCGCTTCCGCCGCTCGGAGAGGCTCTGACGTTCTCGCTCCTCGTCACCGCGCCGTTCGGATTCACCTACGGGGCGATCTACAACGTCGCGAGCGCTCTCTGGAGAGAAGGCGCGGGAGGGCTGCGCGGGGGGATCTCGCGGGTCTACCTGTGGGAGGCGGCCGGCTCGTTCTTCGGTGCGCTCCTCTTCTCCTTCGTTCTCATCGTATACGTCTCGCAATTCCAGGCGGCTCTCATCGCGGCGTTGATCGTCGTTCTGTCGGCCGTCTCGACCCCGGCGGCGGAAGCGCCCCGGCACCGGAGGGTCGCGGCGGTTCTCGCCGTCGCGCTGGCGCTCGGAGCCCTCTCGCCCGCGATCGACCGCGTGAGCATCGAGTCGGTGTACAGGGGCTATCGCGTGGAGAAGTTCTACGCGTCGCGCTACGGGGAGGTCGTGGTGGCGGCCCAGGAGGAGGTGCAGTCCGTTTTCGCGGGCGGGGGGAGGCTCTTTTCGTACCCCGAGCCCGAGAGGACGGAAGAGATCATCCATATTCCGCTCCTCATGTGCGCCGAGCCGCGCTCGGTGCTCCTCATCGGAAGCTCTCTCGGCGGGGGATTGGAAGAGGCTCGCAAGCACCTCTCCGTGACCCGCATCGACTGCGTCGAGCTCGACGGGAGCCTTTTCGGGCTCGGTATCGGCGGCACGGGCGGCGCCTCCGCGGAGCGGGCTCTCGCGAAAGAGGGCCGAATCCGGTCCCCGCGGGTCGAGGCGGAGGCGAGATTCTTCGCGACGGACGGGAGATTCTATCTCTCCCGCGGGCGTCACCGGTACGACTGCATTATTCTCAGCTCTCCTCCTCCCGTCAATCTGCAGTGGAATCGCTTCTACACGCGGGAGTTCTTCGAATCCGCCCGCAGATCGCTGAACCCGGGCGGGGTGTTCGCGTTCACCCATCCGTCCTCCGAGAACTATCTTACGGCCGAGCAGACGAAGGTTCTGAGAATCATCGAGCTCACCCTCGAGAGCGTTTTTGCGCACGTCTGCATTCTACCCGGCTCGACGGTTCATTTCATCGCAAGCGACACGGAGCTCGATCCGGCGCTGATTCTCGCGAGATTCAAGGAACGAGCCATCGACGCGCCCTTCGTCGGCGAGGATTATCTTCCCTACCGGTTCACGAAGGAGCGCCTCGACGAGCTTCGCTCGGACCTCGCGCGGGAGGACGGGGTCGAGCTCAACACCGACGCGAGGCCGGTGCTTCCGTTCCACGAGCTCATCCTCGAGGGGTCGAAAGCGGGGTCGCGCATCACGGCGGGATTCAAAGTGATCTCGCGCGTCCCGGCGCGCCTCGGCTCCGCCGTCTTCGGAGGCCTCATGCTCGTGCTCTTCGGCTGCGCGCGGCGGGGCGCACGCGCGCGCCTCGCCGTGTGGAGCGTCGGGTTCGGAAGCTTCCTGCTCCAGCTCCTCGTTCTGCTCTGGTATCAGTCGTTCTCGGGGATTCTCTACCGGGGAATCGCGCTCATGACGGCGCTCTTCATGGCGGGCGCCGCGCTCGGGGCGCTCATTTCCATCCGTCGCGACCGGTGGGGAGGGAGCAGTTTGAGGATGATGCACGCGGGGTTCGTCGTGCTCGCGCTCTCGCTCGCGCTCTGGCCCGCGCTGCCGGGCCCGGTGGGGCTCTCGTACGCGGCCGGCTCGCTCGCGTGCATGCTGCTCGCCGCCTGCGGGGGCTTTCTCACGGGCGCCTACTATCCGGTCGTCGTTCGCACGGCCTTCCCGGAGGCCCGCGGCTCCGCGCCGGCGAGTTTCTATGCCTGGGATGTGTTCGGCGCGTGCATCGGGGGAATCACGGGGGGCATCTTCCTGTTCCCGGTGATCGGGCTCGCGGGGACTGCGCTCCTCATCGCTTTTCTGCACGCTTCGGCGCTTCTCATCCTCGCCGGGAGATGGTGAGAGGGCGCTATTTCCGCAGGCCGAGCTCTCTCTCCGAGAAGACCTCGGCCGTGAAGGACTCGATCGTCGTCCCCTTCTGCTTCCACGCGTCCTCCGGGAGCCCCGCCTTGAGGCAGGTCTGGGCGAGGAACGTCTCGCGATCCCATCCCCACTGGAGCGGAACCTGCGGGAGGAGAAGCCCGCGCTTCGATCCGCGCGTCATGATGAGACCGTGTTTCCCGACCACGATCGTCGAGGGGTCCGTCACCTCGGTGATCGGGCTCAGGACCGAGATCTCGATCTCGAGACTCGGCACCTCGCTGGCCTGGACCGGATTGAACCGGTAGTCGTCGACGGCGGCGGCCTTCGCCATCTCCTCGATGGTCGTCGCGAGCGGCTTTATCGCCT
>JBEKAW010000210.1:0-6225 GCA_050015715.1 Candidatus Krumholzibacteriaceae bacterium | reverse complement strand
TCGCCTGGTTCTGGGATATCTTGTGCCCGAATTGGCTCCGCTCCTTCGAGTGGGCGACCGCGAGCGCCAGCGCCTCCCGCGCCGCGCCGAGGGCGGCCGCGCCGAGCCCGAGACGCCCGCAGGCGAGAACGCGCATCCCGACGATGATCCCGCGTCCCGCGCGGCCGAGGAGATTCTCATATGGAATTTTCACGTCCTCGAAGATGAGCTCGGCCGTCTCGGAGCCGCGGATGCCCATTTTGTGCTCGATCTTCCCGACGGAAAATCCGGGGAGCGTCTTCTCGACGATGAAGGCCGAGATCTTGCCGTCGGTCTTCCCGCCCTTGTGGCGCGCGAAGACGGTGAGCACGTCGGCAAAGCTTCCGTTCGTGATGAAGGTCTTTCGACCGTTCAGAAGCCAGTGGTCGCCCTTGTCGACGACCGTCGAATCGCTGTTGAAGGCGTCGGAGCCCGCGTTCGACTCGGTGAGGGCGAACGCGGCGATCATGCGCCCCTCGGCGAGCGGCACGAGGTATTTCTGCTTCTGCTCCTCGGTGCCGAACATGTAGATGCCGGAGCTCCCGATGCTTTGGTGGGCGCCGATGAAGGTCGCGGTCGAGGAGCAGCCGCGGCCGATCTCCTCCTGGACGATGCAGTAGCCCGTCTCGCCCATTCCGGCGCCGCCGTACTCGGGCGGGAACGAGACGCCGAGAAGCCCGAGCTCCGCGATCTTCTTGATGAGCTCGCGCGGGATCTTCTCTTCCTGGTCGATCTTCTCCGCGATCGGTCTGATCTCGTTGTCGACGAACTTGCGGACCATGTCCCTGAGCATTCTCTGCTCGTCGGTGAAGGTCCAATCCATCTCGCATCCTCCTCGTTCGTGGAACGGGATAGGATAAGAAGCGCTCGAGGCCTCTGTCAAGGGAAATGAGTTGAAGCGCGGGTCCTCGTGTGGTAGCGTACGAAATCCGCGTGCAGAGCGGGTAGTGAATATGAAGGATTCCACGGCGACATTGAAGGAGCCCCGTTCCGACTGGTTCCCGCGCGGGAGGCGCGCGGCGACGGCGACGCTGCGCCTCGTCGTTCCCGCCGTGAGGAAGACCGTCCGCGGGGAGCGCGAGCCTTCCGTCAGCGGGATCGCGCGCCGGAGCGCTTCCCCGTTCAAGGTGCTCGTTTCCACCGTGATCAGCGCGCGGACGAAGGACGAGGTGACGGGTGTTGCGGCGCGGCGCCTGTTCGCGAGAGCCTCGACGCCGGCAACGCTGTCCCGGCTCAGCGAGCGGACGATAGCCGGGCTCATCTACCCCGCGGGATTCTACCGGACCAAGGCACGGGCGATCCGGGCCCTTTCGACCACGATCGCGCGGGAACTCGGGGGACGGGTGCCCGGAACGATGGAAGGGCTCCTGTCTCTTCCGGGGGTCGGAAGAAAGACCGCGAACCTCGTTCTCACGCTCGGTTTCGCCATTCCGGCCATGTGCGTCGACACGCACGTGCACCGCGTCGTCAACCGGCTCGGGATCATCCGCACGAGGCGCCCCGTCGAGACGGAGGCATGCCTGCGCGCCGTGCTCCCGAAACGGCACTGGCTCGAAATAAACGATCTTCTCGTCACGTTCGGTAAGGCCGTCTGCGCTCGATGCGTCGTCTCTGTGCAGTGATGTTGCTCATCATGGTGAGCGTTTCGTGCCGCGCGGCCGGGAGCCCCGCGTTCGACCGCTACTTCACGGCGCACACGCTCAGGATCGATCTCTACCATACCGGAAACGGCCACGAGGAGATCTACAGCCTCGACGAGGTGAGGGAGGAGCCCTTCTGGGCGGGGAATCCCCGGAATCTCATCGATACGCTCAATCTCGGAAGCTCCATCGTCCGCGTCTTCGATCTCAAGACGAACGCCATGATCTATTCGCGCGGGTACTGCACGCTTTTCGACGAATGGAAGACGACGGGTGAGGCGCTCGAGGGCTTCGCGCGGACCATCCACGAGTCGCTCATGATACCGATGCCGAAGGGCAAGGTGCAGGTGCGCATCGACACGAGGGACAAGAAGAACGTCTTCACGAGCGTCTACAGTCTCGTCGTCGACCCCGCCGATTACCACGTGAGCACGGACCGCCGCTACGCGAATTTCCGCGTGATCGATCTCGCGGACAACGGTCCGACGGGGAACAAGGTCGATATCGCCGTCCTCGGCGACGGGTACGACGCAAACGAGACCCACAAGCTGCGCAAGGACGCCGACCGGCTCCTCGCCGTCCTCTTCGGCACGGAGCCGTTCAAGAGCAGGAAGAGCGATTTCAACGTCCGCCTCGTCGAGACGATCTCCGCCGATTCGGGTGTCGACGAGCCGCGCGAGGGCAAGTACCGCGCGAACCTTCTCGGGCTGTCCTTCAACGCATTCGACATCCCGCGCTACATGCTCACCTTTTCCAACAAGGCCATTCGCGACGTCGCGGGGAACGTGCCGTACGACATTGTCATCATCGTCGCGAACTCGCAGAAGTACGGGGGCGGCGGCATCTTCAACCTGTATTCGAACGCCTCCGCCGACAACGAGTTCAGCGGCTACGTGTTCACGCACGAGTTCGGACACGCCTTTGCCGGGCTCGGGGACGAGTACTACAGCTCGCAGGTCGCGTACAACGACCTCTATCCGAAGGGCATGGAGCCGTGGGAGCCGAACATCACGGCGCTTCTCGACACGGCGAGGGTGAAATGGGGTGACCTCATCAAGCCGGGAACGCCGATTCCGACGCCCGCCGATTCGGCGCACGCGGGCCTCGTGGGCGCGTTCGAGGGGGCCGGATACGCGGCGAAGGGGCTCTACCGGCCGTGCCGCGACTGCATCATGTTCTCGAAGAAGGTCGGGCCGTTCTGCCCGGTCTGCGCTCGCGCGATCGAGAGGATGATCGATTACTACACGGAGTAGCGTCGAGCGGGCCTCTACGGGCCGACGTTCATGAGGCGCCCGCCACTGAGGAAGTCGTCCGAGTTGTAATCCTCGGTGATCTCGAGTTGCCGAAACTCTGCTTCGAGGATCGAGTAGTGGCTCCGCTCCATGCTCGCGAGGTACTCGAGCATCGAGCGGCTGCTCTGGTCGTGCGTCTTCTTCGCGAGGCCCATGTAGAACTCTTCCGATTTCTTCTCCGCCTCCATCCCCGCGCCGAAAAGCTCCTTGAGCGTCGCGTCCCTCGAGAGGACGTCGGCGACGACGGGGACGAGCGTTTCCTTCGGGAGGCTCAGGTCGACGCCAGGGAATTTATTCCGGTAGGCCTCGGTGAGAAGGCGCTCGTGATTCTTCTCCTGGTCGATGAGGAAGTCGAGCTTGGTGCGGAGATCGGGGTTCTTCGATTTCTCCTTCATCCTGTTGTAGAGCTTTATCGCTTCGATCTCGGACTTGATGGCGATGCCGAGAACCTCGAGCGTCGTCAGATCGCGCTGGCGTGCCATTGATGCATCCTTTCCGGCCTGATCACTTTTCCCTTTACTTGCACAGGGGCCAAAATTACCTTGTTTGAGGAAAGAAATAACGATTCCTGATAATGATAGGACGCGGTTTTGCGCGTGTCAAGGATTGGAAGCCGTGGAGGTGCGACGCAGTGGAGAACAAGGACAAGCTCGAGGCTCTCAAGCTCGCGCTGACGAATGAGGAAAAGGAGCGGGAGTTCTATCTCGCGCAGGCGCGGCGCACGAAGGACGCGCTCGGCGCCCAGATGTTCGAGTCGATCGCGGCCGACGAGAACGAACATTACAAGCGCCTCGTCGAGCTCCACAAGAAGCTCGGTGAGCGGAACAAGTGGCCGGACGGATTCTCCAGTGACATACCGACGCGCGTGACCGAGGCGCTCGGGCGCCTCGTCAAGGAAGCGACGACCGCGCCGCAGAGCGACGACACGGATGTGGCCGCGGTCAAGACGGCGATCGACTTCGAGCACAAGGGGGAAGCGTTCTACGAGAAGCTCGCGGCGCAGGCCAAGGACAAGGCCGAGAAGCGCTTCTTCACGCTGCTCGCGTCGATGGAGCGGGAGCACCGGCTGTCGCTCGAGGATACGCTCGAGTACTTCACCGATCCCGAGGAGTGGCTCGAGCGCAAGGGGGGACGTCACCTCGACGGGGCGTGAGGGCGCGTTCAGAGCGTGAGGCCGCCGTCGACGACGATCGTCTGCCCCTGAATCCACGAGGCTTCATCCGAGAGGAGAAACGCCGCGACCGCGGCGATTTCTTCGGGCTTCGCGATGCGGTGCGAGGGGGTCCGTTCCTTCCACGCCTCGAGGAGCGCGTCCCGGTCGGGGAAATAGTCGAGCGCCGCGGTGTCGACGGGGCCACCCGAAACGGCGTTCACATTGATGTTGCGGGGGGCGAGCTCTCTCGCGAAGTATCGGACGAGCGCCTCGAGAGCGGCCTTGCTCGCGCCCACCGCCGCGTAGCCCGGCAGGCACGTGAAGCTCCCGACCGACGATATCGCGACTATCTTTCCGCCGGAGGCGGGGAAGATCTTCACCGCCTCCTGCACCCCGATCATGAATGCGCGGGCGTTCACGTTCATGGCGAGATCCCACCCGAACCTTCCGATGCGCGTCGCGGGACCGACGACGCCCGACACCGCGTTCGAAACGAAGATGTCGAGCTCTCCGAACGCCTCCTTCACCGCCGCGAAGAGGCGCTTCATCTCTTTCGGATCCGAGACGTCGGCCTTCATCTTGAGGGCCGGCCTGCCGAGACGTTCGATCGCGAGCGCCGTCTCTTCGGCGGCCTCGTCGTTCTTCACGTAGTTGATGGCGACGGTCGCGCCGAGGCTCGCGAGCTTGAACGCGATCGCCCGCCCGATACCCCGGGAGCCGCCCGTCACGAGAGCACGTTTACCGTGAAATTGCTCCATGCCGCTCACCAGCCCGGCAGCGCGTCCTCTCCCTCGAGGAATTTGAGGGCGTCGATCGCGGCCTGACAGCCGCTCCCCGCGGCGGAGATCGCCTGGCGGTACCGCGGATCCTGGACGTCCCCGGCGGCGAAAACGCCCGGGACCGACGTCCGCGTGCCGCGCGTGACGACGTACCCCTTTTCGTCGAGCTCGATCGAACCCTTGAACGCGCCCGTCGCGGGCTCGTGGCCGACCGCGACAAAGACGCCGTCCACGGGGAGCTCCTTCCTGACGCCGGTCTTGACGTTCTTCAGGACGAGCGCCGTGACCCTGTTCTTCGCCGGATCGAGGATATCCTCGACGGCCGAGTTCCATTCGTAGTCGATCTTTGGATTGTCGAGCGCCCTCTTCCGCATCGCCTTCGAGGCGCGGAGCTCGTCGCGCCGGTGCACGATCGTCACGCGGCTCGCGAATCTCGTGAGGAAGGCCGCCTCCTCGATCGCCGCGTCCCCGCCGCCGACGACGGCGACGTGCTTGCCCGTGAAGAAGAAGCCGTCGCATGTCGCGCAGGCCGAGACTCCCTTGCCGCGGAGCTTCGTCTCCGATTCGAGACCGAGCCAGCGGCAGGCGGAGCCCGTCGCGATGATGATCGTGCGCGTCTCTATCGTCTTCTTGCCGAGGGCGACCGTGAAGGGCTTTGCCTCGAGGTCGACGGCCGTTATCTCTCCGAGGTCGAAGTCGACGCCGAATTTCTCCGCCTGCTTTCGCATGCGGTCCATGAGCTCGGGACCCTCGATCCCGTCCGGGAAGCCCGGGAAATTCTCCACGGCGGATGTGATCGTCAGCTGACCGCCGGGCTGGGGGCCCGCGACGACCAGGGTCGCGAGCTCCGCGCGGCGCGCGTATATAGCGGCGGTGAGTCCCGCGGGGCCGGAGCCGATAATGGTGACGTCGTACATGATGAATCCTCCAGCGATTTCGAGGATCGCAGTATAGGGCGAAAAGGCCGCGGGAACAAGAAAAAAGGTGGGAGGTGCGGCGGGCCGCCTCGGCCGCCGCGCCGGCTAGTCTTGGACTGATCCAGGTTATGAGTTATGATCTGGCCGCTTGTGATCGCTTGGACCGAATACTGGCCAGGCAATCTGAGAAGGTCCAAGATGAGTCAGCGAATTGCATGGAACTCTTTTGACTTTCCTGAAGCAGCACGTTAGCATGTTCTCGCCGCTGAACAAGCACGGGAGGAACCTATGACTAATAAAACACTGGTTATGTTGGCGTATCTATCTGTTATCACAATCGGGTTTCCTTGCAGCACTTTTTCAGAAGAAATCCCTCGTGAGACTCAACAGGCAGCACAAAATGGACTAAGGGATTTCATCCATCTG